>JAISRU010000215.1 GCA_031273515.1 Bacteroidales bacterium
GATATTCAGGGCGGATATCAGGAGAAGAAATTCGGAGCAAATTCTTTTTATTCTGCCGTCTACAAAGAACAATACGAACATACCCGTACCTTTTTCACAAGCGGCAAATACGAACAGACCATCAATCAATTCAAAATTCGGTCTGCCGTTTATTTCCGAAAACATTTCGACCGATTTGAACTCTTTCGCAACGAAGCTCCTGCATGGTATGTCGGACACAATTATCATCAGACTACAGTCGTAGGCGCTGATTTTCAGGGAGCGTACAATTACAAATGGGGAAATACCGCCATCGGGACTGATTACAGGGAAGAGTTGATACAAAGCAACAATCTGGGCGATCCGCTTGCTGTTCCTGTTGCCGTTCCCTTTGAGAACGGTTCTGTTTTCTACGATAAGGCAAAAACACGCCGACATATCGGGTTGCAGTTGCAGCAGAATTACCATTACAGGAACTTCAAGACTTCTTTAGGAATAAAAGGAAAATGGAGCAACGATTACAGTTTCAACTGGAACGTAGGAATAAACGGCGTTCTGTTTTTACCCGGACATATCGAAATCAATTATTTTGTTCAAAATGTATATCGATTGCCCACTTTCACCGATTTATATTACAGTAGCGCATCTCAAACAGGGAACCCTAATTTGAAACCGGAACAGGCTCTCGTCGGAGAAGTTTCGGCAGTATGGTTGTCGGGAGCGTGGTCGGCGGGGATGACAGTTTTTTATCGCTATGGATTTCAGATTATCGATTGGGTGCGTCTGTCTTTGGAAGAGAAGTGGTTTAGCGCCAACATGACTAATCTACAGGCTACAGGAGCAGATGTGTCTGCAACGTTTTCTCCTAAGAAGTCGTATCTGTCCCGAATAGGGATTTACTATAATTATCTGTATGTCAGCAAAAACACACAAGGATACCATTCCTTATATGCGACCGATTATTTGCGACATCAAATCAAAGTGAACATTCAACACAAAATCTACCGAAATCTGTATGCCGGATGGCAATTCAACTGGCAGGACAGAGCAGGAACATATCCGAATGTAAACACGAATACAGAACAGTCGTACAAACCGTATCTGTTGTGTAATCTGAAGATAAGTCTGAAAATGGAGAAAGTGCAGGTCTTTCTGGAAGCTGTCAATCTGTTTAACGTGACCTATCTCGACTTAGGTAATCTGCCTCAACCGGGAATATGGATTAAAGGAGGAATAACACTACGAATTGAGAATTGAGAATTGTCTGCGAACGAGGATTGTCTTCCCTCTTTGTCCTCTTCCCGCAGAGATGCAAAACAAGGAACTTTACAGCGGTTACATCTGCGCACGTGTGCGGCTAAATCTGCACACGTGAGAAAATTTATCCGCATCAGGGAGAAAATTTATCCGCATCAGGGAGAAAATTTATTTGCATCAGGGAGAAAATTCAGTCAGACAAGCGAAAAAAAATGATTGCTGATAATGTGACAGTTACAAAAACACGAATATAGAACAGCAATGCCTGTCCCATTAGGGACAAAATGTTGGTAGAAAATGGAATGTCAAACACCCGCGCCGTCCCGTCAGGGACGGAATGTGGCATAAAACAAATGGATATTGAGCCTGTCGAAATAATGTCAAAACAAAAAGCAGGATATGGTTGCACAACACATTGAATTTACATGCCAAAAAATACATCAAATTAAAAAATAAGGTACTAAAATCTAAAATCCTGATTCAGACAATTAGAGTAATCATAGTCCATCAGATAAATCATTAGAATCACAGTTCAAGACAAAAGCGTCGCTTTGCGCCCTCGTCCACTTGTTTACTGAAAAAAAGGGCTGCCCAAAGGCAGCCCGTCGTTTAATAAAATTAATTAGCCAACGAAAGGTTTCTTTTCTATCCTACTCTACTTTTCAAGGAAAGGATATTTGTAGTCTGTAGGAGGATTGATGTTCTCTTTGATAGTTCGTGGGGACGTCCAACGAATTAAATTCAGATAACTGCCTGCTTTATCATTTGTTCCGGATGCTCTTGCTCCTCCGAATGGTTGTTGTCCGACGACTGCTCCTGTTGGTTTGTCGTTAATATAGAAATTCCCCGAAGCATAACGCAAATACTTGTCCGCAACCATTACCGCATAACGATCGTGAGCCATGATCGACCCCGTAAGCGCATAAGGCGAAGTCTGATCACATAATTTTAATGTTTCTTCATACAAAGCGTCTTCGTAGACATAAACAGTCAAAACAGGACCAAAGATTTCTTCCACCATGCTTTCATATTTCGGATTCTTCGCCAGAATAATGGTCGGTTCAATGAAATATCCTTTCGATTTATCACATTTTCCTCCTGCCAGAATTTCGGCTTCGTTCGACTTTTGCGCCCGTTCGATATATCCTGCAATATTATCGAATGAATTTTCGTCAATTACCGCATTAACGAAATTGGAAAAATCAAGCACGTCGCCCATCTTGATTTCTTTGAGCATGTCGAGCATGTATTTTTTTGTTTCGTCCCAGAGAGAAACCGGAATGTACGCTCTGGATGCGGCAGAACATTTTTGTCCCTGAAACTCAAAAGAACCGCGAACAAGCGCTGTTGCCAATTCTTTTGCATCGGCGCTGCTGTGAGCAAACACGAAATCTTTACCTCCTGTTTCGCCCACCAATTTGGGATAGGTCTTGTATTTGGCTGTGTTTTCTCCCACCGTCTTCCAGAAACTGTTGAAAACACCTGTCGATCCGGTAAAATGAATTCCGCCGAAATCAGGATCGTTCAACACCACATTGCTGATTATCGCGCCCGAACCCGGTACAAAATTAATAACACCGTCGGGAATGCCTGCTTCACGGAATATCTCCATGGCATAATAGCTCGAAAGTAAAGAAGTTGTGGCAGGTTTCCACACGGTAACATTGCCCATCAGCACAGGACTGATGTTCAGATTGACAGCAATAGCTGTGAAATTAAACGGCGTAATGGTATAAACAAAACCTTCCAAAGGACGATATTCCACTCTGTTGATGCTGTCGCCGGAAGATAAAGGCTGATCGGCATATATTTTAGCCGCAAAATGAGGATTGAAACGCATAAAGTCGATCGACTCGCAAGCGGAATCTATTTCTGCCTGCATGGCGTTTTTTGCCTGTCCGAGCATACAGGACGCATTCATTACATAACGGTATTTCGTTGCAAACAATTCGGCGGCACGTAGAATGATACTGCTGCGTTCTTCCCATGGGAGATTTGCCCATGCTTCTTTTGCTTCCATAGCGGCGTCAACAGCCATGCGGACTTCTTTTTCCGTACACTGATGATAGGTCGCCAAAACATGTTGATGATTGGTCGGCATGACCACTTTTCCGATTTTACCTGTCTTTATTTTCTTACCGCCAATGATAAGAGGAATTTCAACCTGTGTATTAAATTGTCGGTCTAATTCTGCCTGTAATAGACGACGTTCCTCACTTCCCGGAGCATACGATTTGACCGCTTCGTTTCGTGGTTCTCTGAAATTAAAAATTGCATTATTCATAAACTTAACTATTAAAAATTTTATATTTATTTTATTAAAAACTAAAAGCAAAACCTATATTCAGGTCGAAAGCGCCAAACTGCGTCAGTACTTTATCAACTTTCACAGTAGGAGCTAACCATCCTTTCTCATAAGTAAAATGGAAATACGACCAGTCCAATCCGACGCCCAATTCTACATGATCGGTAAGGGCATATAAAAATTTTGTTCCCACAGTAGCAGAAAGTCCCAGAACCATATCATTCTTATAGACAAATTGGTGTTTAACTTCGGCATAGGTTTGATCTGCCTGAATTTCTTTGATATAATATTCGGCTTTATAAGGCGGAACCATGGCAAGCACAACGCCTATATTGCCTTTTATCTGAATATTAAATCGCGTTGCCGGATGAAAATTGCCCATAAAACTAAGCTGTGCCGTAGGAAGCATCCAATTGCCGACGCTAACAGTCGAGGATTTCGACGAAGCAAGCGCACCGTCTCGGGTAGAAGCGATTAATGTTTCCTGATATTTTGTAGGATTGGCAATCAGATAGGTAACTCCTCCTTCTATTCCGATAGCGAAGGTCTTGGTACGCGGAATAATCACATGCAGAAAAAAAGACCCTCTGCCACCGATAAAGGCTTTCTCTTTAGAGAGCGCATCCATCAAAGCAAAAGAACCGCCCATACTGAAGCCGAAATTAATAATGTGTCCTTCTATACCTGAAGCAAGTTTCAAACGTCCGCCTCTGGGGATTTTCGTCGAGGGCAACACGCCATCCCTGAAATTTTCAGTATCAGCGCTGCTCCCGTTTTGCTTATTCTCCGCAACAAGCGGATTTGAAAGTATGATGAACAATAAAGCGAGTAGTACAGTTACAGTTTGTTTCATTTATCTATATAATTACGATTAATTTACAACGATTACATAATAGTTTTTCTTTCCTTTCTGGATCAGTAGATACTGATTATTGAGCAATTTATTTTCATCTACCACGAACGTATCCGTGATTTTCGTTTTATTGACCGAAACACCCTGATCTTTCAACATCCGACGGGCTTCTCCTTTCGATGCGAAAATATCGGTTTGTTCTGTAAGCAGTTCCACAATTCCTATTCCGTTTTTCAGACAGGAAGAGGATACAATATAATGAGGAACTCCTTCAAAAACAGAAAAGAAAACCTCTTTGGAGAAGGCAGACAAACTCTCTGCGGTTCCTTTTCCAAAAAGAATTTCACTTGCTTCCACGCTTGCCTGAAAGTCTTTTTCGGAATGAACCCGTATTGTCAGTTCTTTAGCCAGCGCTTTTTGCAATATGCGCAAATGCGGGTTCTGATTGTGTTCCTGTTCCATAGCCTCGATTTCCGCTTTGGAAAGCAAGGTAAAAATACGGATGAACTGCTTTGCATCCTCGTCGGAACAGTTCAGCCAGAATTGGTAGAAAGCATACGGCGACGTCTTTTGAGGATCGAGCCAGACATTGCCTTTTTCTGTCTTTCCGAATTTGCCGCCGTCAGCTTTTGTGATTAAAGGACAGGTAAGTCCGAAAGCCTCTCCACCCGTTACGCGACGGATAAGTTCTGTCCCTGTGGTGATATTGCCCCATTGATCCGAACCGCCCATTTGCAAACGACAACCTTTTGTCTGATATAAATGCAAATAATCAAATCCCTGCAATAACTGATACGAAAATTCGGTGAATGAAATCCCGGTCGCAATTCTTTTCTTGACCGAATCTTTCGCCATCATATAATTGACCGTTAAATGTTTTCCTATATCGCGAATAAAATCCAGAAAAGAATAATCTTTTGTCCAGTCGTAATTGTTGAGCAGTTCGGCAGGATTCTCTTTGTCGTCAAAATCCAGAAAACGGGCAATCTGTTTCTTGATAGCCGCTACATTATGAGCAATTTCGTCTAAGGACAACAGATTTCTTTCTTCCGATTTGAAAGAAGGATCTCCAATCATTCCCGTAGCTCCGCCTGTAACCACGATGGGTTTGTGTCCGTGCAGTTGCAAATGTTTGAGCAACATCAGACTTACCAAATGTCCAATATGCAGCGAATCTGCCGTAGGGTCAATTCCCACGTATGCAGCAGTCTTTTCTTTTGCAAGCATTTCCGCTGTTCCCGGCATGATATCGTGTATCATCCCTCTCCATTTTAATTCTTCAACAAAGTTCATTTTTCCCATTTCTATTCAGGCTGCAAATTTACATGATTTTTTTGTAAGTAACGACATTTGGTTCAATTATTCTGTCTGACGAATTGAATTGCTTAATTTTAGACGCTTTAAATTCAAACGTACCTGCAACCATTTTTCCAAGCGATGCATGTCTTCCTCAGAGGGTTCTTGCTCCCAAAGCACGTAGGCAGTAGGAATGGTATCGGTTGTTAATGTTTGTATATCAGTATATAACATCTTCGATATGGAAAAAGAACAGATGTTGTTGAATTGCGTCTTGATTTCTTTGGCAATTTGTTCATTCGGAATGATTTCTCCCTGCAGTTGGGCGATTTTGGTCTTGTATTCGGTAATTTCCTGTGTAAGTTCGGTATTCTTTTTATACAAATCTTCCATGAATGCTCCGCTGATTTGTATCTCGCTTCCGGCTATGGGCTGACGAATGACAAGATTGGTGTTTTTCAATCCAAATTCAGGCAATTTCTTCTGAAGATTTTCAATCTGATCTTCTCCCAAAGGTTTTCCCACCAAGACAAGCGAGATAGTCGATTCTTTTCGAGAATATTCCCGCGAAGACCCAACAATCTGTACATTTTCGAGAAGCGGATTTGTTTCTAAATCGTTCATAAATCGGATGGCATTGGAATTAAACGACGTTTCCTGTATCATATTAAATGCCATGAAAATACTCGGCACTCCCACCAGCGTCGTGAAAATATAAATGTAACGCTTTACTTTTTTTGCCTTTTGCGCATCTAAAAAAGCACGTTTGGGGAATTTCAGATAATACGAAATAAGCACGGTGGCAAGAGCAATAAAAAAGGAATTGATGAAAAACAGATAGAAAGCGCCTATAAAAAAATTCAGCTGACCTGTCGCGAGTCCGTATCCGGCGGTACACAGCGGAGGCATTAAAGCGGTCGCAATAGCCACGCCCGACACGATGGTTATTTTTTCGCCTTTTCGGGAATGAGCCACAATGCCTGCCAGACCGCCAAAAAAAGCAATCAGCACATCGTAAATAGTAGGACGTGTCCGTGCAAGGAGTTCAGACTGAGCGTCACTCAAAGGTGAAATGAAAAAATAAAGGGTTGAAGCCATAATGCTTATCACCACCATAGAAGCAAAATTGCGCAAAGAACGGTTCAGCATCTGATTGTCGCTGATGCCGACCGCCAGACCAATCCCCATGATAGGTCCCATTAATGGAGAAATCAGCATCGCTCCAATAATGACAGCAGTTGAATTGACATTCAGTCCGACCGAAGCAATAATAATGGCAAAAATCAAAATCCAGACGTTAGCGCCTCTAAATTCGATGCCTTCTTCTATTCGTTTAATCGTGGCTTTATCGTCGCTGTCCAAGTGCAGACTGATAAATCGCTTTACAATTACGCTGACATAACGCAAAATATAAGGTAGTCCCTTTTTATCGATCATGTTGTCTTTCTGTGTATTGACGTTAGGTTCATCCATGTTGATACAGGTTTTCAAATAATTGGCAAATGTACATAAATTAATTGAGAATTGAAAATTGAAAATTGAAAATTGCGCAAGCGACGATTTTTGTTTCCCGCAGAGTTACACAGATTTTCCGCAAATATACGCAGAAAAACGCATCCCTAATCTAATTGAAAATTGAAAAGATTGATTGTGAGAATTTCCTGAGAATGAGGAAATTAGCACACAGATTTATATTGAGCGTAGTCGAAATATGACACTGATGATACAGATGAACACAGATTTTTTATCTCCCCTCTCCTGTAGTTGAGCTTGTCGAAACTGGAGAGGGCAGGGGATGAGGAAAAATAATCATGCCCATCAGATAAATCATTAGAATCACAGTTCAAGACAATAATCCTGTAAATCCTGATTCAGACAATTTCCCATTAGTTTCCGGAGCGAATTTCGTTTAATATCCATTCCAAAGCCTTATCATTTCCTTTTTTTAATTCTTCATAATCGGAAGGAATAATAATATTTGGGTGTAATATATCCGATGTATCTGTGTGATTGGGACGTATAAAATATTTCCAACTTACCGAACATGCTATTTTGGAAAAAGGAAGTTGAAAAATAAATCGGTCGCCAAATGAAGTCGGCGATTGTGCTGTAGCTTCTCCAACCGTTGTAAACAAGTTATTATCATATACTTTCAGCAATAAATCGGACGCAGCGCTAAACGTATTATTCCCTTGTATAAAATAAACCTTTCCTGTAAATCGCTTTGTGGAATCAGCTATATGATAAACGGATTTTTGATTATGAATATCTTCATGAAGTATCCCGTTCTTTGTAGACCAGAATATATTTCCATAAGTTATTTTTCCATAATGACCTCTCCTGTACTCTTTCTTGACAATGCTATTTGCATCGCATACCGATTTGGATATGCGAGAACCTGTCTGAAAATATTTTAAATGTAATGTGTCATATTGCTGCGGCAGTAAATAAAACAATAATTGATCGCCAACAGTACTGTTGCCTCCTCCGTTATAACGTAAATCAACAATGAGATTTTTTATTTGCTGATTTTCCATTTCTGCAAACATTTTTGCTAAAAGATTAGAAAACAATCGATATCTGCTATATTGTTTAAATTGTCTTTTGTGAATTAATCGTTGAACCCAATTATATCTGCTATAAAAATCCTCCAGTTCACTTGCTTTATCTATCATCTCATTCAATTGAAGATAAGTGAAATTTTGCTTGGGAAAAGTTCTATAAAAGAAGTTTTTTTCCTGATAACCACTTACAGGATGAACCGTAATTGTTGTGTCTGCTATCCATAGAATATCATTTGCTTTTTTAGCACAAACAGAATAACTGCTCCTGTTGGATAACGACAAAACAATTGTATCCGATTGATGCGTTAGATTGGTGTATTTATAATACATTGGATTAGAAATACATTGGGTTAAATACATATTGCGTGCAATTGCCTGTTCAAAGCCAATGTATTTCCCCATTTGTTTGGCTATTGTATCAACAGGAATACCATTGATTTTTTCAATAGTATATCCCAACATGCTTTCGTCCTCACTCATGATTACAACAAATTGTTGATTGGAAAGGAAAACTGTGAAAGGATAGCATACATTATTATCAAACGGTTCAGTCAGTATTCCCGTATGACTATCATGTAAGTGTGCCAAAAACTCCCGAAGTAAAAAGTTGAGATCTGTCGTATTTTTACATTCCTGTTCGATGCGCATAACAAATTCCTGTTTTAAACATGTATATTCTATTAGCGACAGTTTGTTGAATACATTTGGATGTATTTCTTCTATTTTATCACACATATATATAAAATCCGCCAAAAACATGTTTTGAGATTTTATACTTATCGGATTAAAAAACAATAGTAACATATATATCTTTATCTGCTTCATAAAATATGATTTATCGTTTTTTTGTTTCAAGTTCAAAGTATTCCGCTTGCAACACGACAATCGTCATACAGCATTGCAAAAAGTTGTAATGCTTTTCGGCATCTTTCGGACATATCCCGAAGTAACAGGATAATTATATTATCAATCGTTCTTTAAACGGGAGAAAGGTCATAAAATCGGCATGATGGACGATATATGCTTCTGTTGTTCGTTTAACCATGTCTCCTTCTCCCGCATGAGTCGCAATAATGTGACAAACTTCCGGCGGAATATTGCACTGTTCCGCCAAAGCAACTCCCGAAAACGGATGACGTAAATATTTTCCGTAATTACCTGCTGTCGATTTCCCGTCTTTAAGTTCGTATTCCAATAATTTTCCTACATCTGCCAGAATAGCTCCCGAAATCAAAACATCCATATTTACAGGCAAGTCTGTCTTGAAAAAGTCGTTTATCTTTTTTCCTGATTCATACGCAATATGGACAACACAACGTTTGTGCGTCATGAAACTCACCTGTAAATCGTTTCCACAAAGCAAAGTAAAGGGAATAACATGTAAATCTGCTATAGAGAGTACGCTTCTTTGCAAGGCAAGTTCCCATGTCTTCGCTGTTTTTGTACGAAGATCTTCGTTGTTTATCCACAACAATTCGGGCCAAAGTTGCAGGATTTCTTCCCGTATCATAACAATTTCCGATTAAAGTCCAATGCCGGAATACTCTATTCCTGCTTTTTTGATTTCTTTTGCGTCATAAATATTTCTGCCGTCGAATACAACTGGATTTTTCATGGCATTCTTGATGTTTTCCCACACAGGAGCGCGAAATTCTTTCCATTCCGTAATAAGCAATAACGCATCCGCATCTTTTACGGCTTCGTATATGTTTTCGGCATAAGTTATTTTATCTCCGATTTTGCGCTTTGTCTCGTCCATGGCAATAGGGTCGTAAGCCTTTATGATACAGCCTGCTTTTAGCAATTCATTGATGATAACAAGAGATGGCGCTTCCCGCATATCATCGGTTTCGGGTTTAAAAGCCAGTCCCCAGACTGCAATCACTTTGTCTTTCAGATTGCCCTGATAATATGCGTTCAGTTTATGGAAAAGGACAAATTTCTGATCGTCATTAACTGTTTCGACCGCTTTAATCACTCGCATGGGATAATCATTTTGTTCGCCTATTTTCAGCAGCGCTTTGACGTCTTTCGGGAAACATGAGCCTCCATAACCGCATCCTGCATATAAAAATTTCGTGCCGATACGGGTATCCGAACCAATTCCTTTGCGTACCATATTGATATTCGCTCCCACTTTTTCACATAAATTAGCGATGTCGTTCATAAAGCTGATACGTGTTGCCAGCATGGCATTTGCCGCATATTTTGTCATTTCGGCAGAAGCGATGTCCATAAAGATCACCCGAAAGTTATTCAACAAAAACGGACGATACAATCGAGTCATTAACTCTTCCGCTTTGGACGATTCTATGCCGACAACAACTCTGTCAGGACGCATAAAATCGTTCACGGCGTCTCCTTCTTTCAGAAATTCGGGATTAGAGGCGACGTCAAAAGAGATTGTCAAACCGCGTTTATCCAATTCTGTCTGTATTGTTTTGCGAACCAGAGCCGCTGTTCCAATCGGGACGGTACTTTTGGTGACTATCAGTTTATAGTCGTTCATCTTTTGTCCGATTGTTTTCGCTACTTCCAGAACATATTGCAAATCGGCGCTTCCGTCTTCGTCGGGAGGAGTGCCTACAGCGGAAAATATTATCTGTGCATCTTCCAGATTGTCGGCAAGGGAAGTTGAAAATTCCAAGCGTCCTGCTTTTGAATTTTTCTCCACAATAACCTCTAATCCGGGTTCATAGATAGGCAGAATCCCTTTTTTGAGATTCGCTATTTTTGTTTCGTCCACATCGACACAAATAACGGGAATGCCCATTTCCGCAAAACAAGCGCCCGTTACCAAACCCACATAACCTGTTCCTACTACTATCGTTTTCATCTTTTACTGATTTTATTTACTGATAAAATTATTTCGACTGCAAAAGTACATAAAAGTTTTGAAATAATATACCGATAGACAAAAATAAATTGACCTTCTTTTTTAATATACAGGAAAAGAGAACATTAATCAATCGTTTTGGACGACACTGTTTATTTCTGCAAGAAGTAGACAGTCGAAGACAGAAAGCAGTGGACGAGTAAGATTGTTTTCCTTTCCTATACGGACTGATTTTAAACAGAACGTCTTATGGATTGATTAACAGATGAGTTTCAAAAATCACACAAATTTCTTTATGAATTTGTATTTTGTATTGACATTTTTTCACTACTTTTGCAGAACTAAAAAATGATAAGTAAGATGAACTGAACTTTGTCGTAACGAGAAATACGACGTCGAATGGGAAACTTCAAAAGAATTTATAAATGAAAGATTGGATTTACACGATGAAATTAAGAACAAACAACAATTACAATAAAACAAACAACAGGATGATTTATAGATTATTTATAATTTGCGGTTTCATGAGTATTTCAATGTTATTAGCTGCACAAACGGAAGAAGACAACGATCCATTCTTTGCCGGACAACGGGCTTTGATGAAGCAATATCCCGTACCTGAACTTACGCAGGAGCAAATGTGCGAAGATTTTGATACGCTGATGAGTATTATGAAAAACTGCAATCCCCAATGTTTGGTAAGAAAAGAGGTTACAGGCTACGATGTTTTAGAACAAATAGCCTCATTAAGAAGCAAAATTGCAACATGTACTAACACACTTGATTTTATTAAATTGCTAAGAGATGCCCTGTTTTTAGCGCAAGACAAACATATCTTTATTGGACATAATGTGTATTGGTTTAAAAGCAGTATTTATAAAGAGGTTGTAAAACGACTCAATATAAGCGGTAGAGAATACGGATACAATTTTCATTATGCGGATAGCGTGTTTTATATCTATTTACCTGCTCTATCTCTTTTCTATACAGATGGACGATACTTTTTGAAATATGACGTTTCTTTTATTTATGAAAATGATACGGTATTTATTCCTGCAGGTTCGGAACTTATTACATTCAATGGGGAAAATATCGTCGATTATCAGAATGCTATCCGCTTAAACTCTTCACAGTGGGATTTTGAACGGAAACGCTTTTATCATAACAAATTGGAAATACAATCAGGTAAACATCAGTTAGCTGTCAAACATTATGAAACATTTTTAATCCAAGAAGTTCTATTTAATCAATTTACGGAAACGATCGCAAAAGGAGATCGTGGAGAAGAAATTCGCAGACGCATTCACTATTTCCCGAAAGACTCTGTTTTGTATATTAAATTACCGATAATGGCTTATTGGAAGAAAATGATAAAGCAATTCCAAAAGGAATTATGGAGTTACAAAAAATATCCTTACCAGAGCGTTATAATTGACATTAGAGGAAATGAAGGAGGAAGTGATTTGGCATGGTTGGAGTTGTTGTCCTGTATTGTGGATACGTCCCTGAAATATACATGGCATTGTGTAACAAATAATACTGAACAAGCAAAACAGATTCTGAAACTAACCCATAAAAAACGAAACCTGTTTCAAGTGGAAAACAGAGGAGATTATATTACCTATGGGAAAGAAATAGATAAAATAAAGCCACTGCATAATAATTTGAAATATAGTGGTACTATTTATATTTTGGTAAATGAAGATATTTTTTCTTCAGGAGGGGCATTGTCTTCTTTTTCGACAAAGGTGGACAGGATAAAAACAGTAGGTGTTCCAACAGGAACAATAGGCGGACAAGGTATTAACCCATCCCTGTTTATTTTACCCAATAGTCGTCTTATGTTTTCAATGGAGATACTATTAGACGCTTCAGGCGTAAATACCTTTGAAGATTTTTATCATGATAAGGTGAGCTATCCTGTTGTGCCAAGTGTGGATTATTATCGATATTGGTGGAATCCGCAACGAGGCTATGAAATAAACGAAAAAGCCATGTATGAACATGACGAAATATTTTTAAAAGTATTGGAAATAATCAAACAGGAACAAAATCAAAAATAAACAGGCAATCAATGACAGCTATTTGTTGTATTTATAACGGAAACAAAGCGTCAAAAGGCTTGGATTATGTGCCGCAGATTTGCGAGGCTCATTCCAATACATTGTTGTGTCTGTCGCTAGTTTGCGAGGTTCATTCCAATACCTTTACCGTGTTTTGTTTGCCGTAAGTTTGCGAGGCGCATTCTAATAGCTGGTTTTGTT
>JAISRU010000231.1 GCA_031273515.1 Bacteroidales bacterium
TAATAATTTCTTCACCCGCAGGTAATCACGTTCATCAGTTAATCGACGCACGAAGCGAGAGCAGAGGCAAACTTGTTTGCTTCTGCCGAGCAAGAAGGAGAAAGGCAAAGCCAATCAGATAAATCAGAGTTCAAGAATTGTTTACAGGAATACGAGTGTTTCTTTCTTTGTGATTTTCTGACAATAATGACATTGTAATCGGATATCGATTTTGTCTATTACTTTGAATTTCGTTGTTACTGCTTCGTGATTGGTGATACACTGTGGATTGTAACACTGTACCATTCCTTCGATTGTGTCGGGAATAGCTATTCTGATTTTCTCCACAACATCGTAATTACGGATTGTTATCAGTGTTGCATGAGGCGTTATCAGCGCTATTTTATTGATTTCATCCTTCTTGAAAAATTTATCCTGACATTTGATAATACCCTTTTTCCCTAATCGGTGACTTACCAGATTATTGCCCATTAAAATCTGGTCGGAACAGTTTTTTAAATCCAATGTGCGGATCACCTGAAACAGTTTGTCAGCAGGGATATGGTCGATAACGCTTCCGTTTTTTATTGCCGAAACTACTAATTCTTTTTTGCTCATTGTCTGATAATTTATTGTTTTAATCCTAAAATTGCCGCTATCAGCGCCTGACGCACATATACGCCGTTCTGCGCCTGTTGAAAATAATATGCCTGAGAAGTCGTATCCACATTCGTGTTGATTTCGTTTACTCTCGGAAGAGGATGCAGGATCTTTAAATTCGATTTGCAGTCTACTAGCATCGATTGTTCCAAGATATAAGTGTTTTTTACTTTTTCATAATCCTGAATATCCAGAAATCGTTCGCGTTGCACACGGGTCATATACAGAATGTCTACCTTCGGGATCGCATCCTGAATTTCCGTGTACTGATAATACTTCAACTTCTTCTCCTTGATGTGCATTTTGACCGCACTCGGCAATTTGAGACTCTGAGGAGAAATGAAATGAAAGGTAGTGTTGAAATGACACATCGCTTCCACCAAAGAATGAACTGTCCGTCCATATTTGAGATCCCCTACAAAAGCAACATTCAGATTATCTAACGTATATTGAGTCTGCCGTATGGAATAAAGATCCAACATACATTGTGTCGGATGTTGATTAGCTCCGTCGCCTGCATTGATAATAGGGACGGAAGCCACTTCGCTTGCCAGACGGGCAGCGCCTTCCAACGGATGACGCATCACGATAAGATCGGCATAGCAGCAAACAGTTTTGATTGTGTCCGACAGACTTTCTCCTTTGGATGTGCTTGAACTTGCCGCATCGGTAAATCCGATTACTTTCGCACCCAGACGGTTAGCCGCGCTTTCAAAACTCAACCGCGTCCTTGTTGAGGGTTCAAAGAATAAAGTCGCAATGATTTTCCCTTTAGCTATATCCTGAACGGGCTGTTTTTCAAATGTCATCGCTAAATCAAGAATACGGATATATTCTTCTTTATTAAAATCGGTGATGGATATAAGATTTCTATTTCGCATGTTATTCCCTGTTTTGATTTCAAAATGATTTTGTGCAGACAAAATAAAAGCGACCCCAATAATGAAGTCGCTTTTCTACGCAAAAAATTTATTTTCCGGCTGTCAGTTTGTGTTTCTTTACAAAATCTTCCAGCACATTTTCGAGAGTAGGCTTCCCTATCTCCTGCAATTCATAACCAATCTTCACAACGGGTTGTTTGATTGATACAAAACGAGGAAGGTCGATAGGCGTCGCAATCACAACAGCGTCGCAGGGGACGTTGGCAATTGTTTTTTCCAAATCTTTGATCTGAGCGTCCCCGTAACCCATCGCAGGAAGCAGCGTTCCTATTTCGGGATAATTCTCAAAGGTTGTCGTCAGAGAACCTGTTGTGAATGGTCTGGGATCAATTAATTCGGCGGCTCCGTATTTCATAGCGGCTACAGTTCCTGCTCCGATTTTCATTTCCCCATGAGTCAGCGTAGGACCGTCTTCGATCACCAGCACTCTTTTTCCTTTGATTAATTCGGGTTTATCTACCGTCAGGATCGAAGCGGCGTCGATAACCGTCGCTTTGGGATTGATAGCCGCAATATTGGCTCTTACCTTATTAATGTTCTCCAAAGAAGCGGAATCTATTTTATTGATAACAATAACATTCGCCATTCTTGCCACGACTTCGCCCGGATAATAGCTTATTTCAGCGCCCGGACGCAACGGATCGGCTACGCCGAAAAATAAATCGGGAACATAAAACGGGAAATCATTGTTTCCGCCGTCCCAAAGAATAACATCGCAACCGTCGGGATCCTTTTCTGCTTCGCGAAGAATGGCTTCATAATCGACGCCTGCATAGATTACATTTCTTTTTGTAACCACGTGAGGCTCGTATTCTTCCATTTCTTCAATGGTGCAGTTGTGTTTTTTCAGATCTGCAACGGATGCAAAACGTTGTACTTTCTGTTTGTTCAGGTCCGGATCGTAGGGCATCGGATGACGCACTGCTACTACTTTCAATCCCATATCGACCAAATATTCGATAATTTTTCGCGATGTTTGCGATTTTCCGCATCCTGTACGTGTTGCTCCTACGGCGATAACGGGTTTTGTCGATTTGAGCATGGTGTATTTGGGTCCCATCAGAACAAAATCTGCTCCTGCCGCATTTACAATGGCGCTGACCCGCATCACATATTCGTAAGGTTTGTCGCTGTAAGCGAATACGCATTCATCAGCATCTAATTCTTTTATCAGTTTGGACAACTCCGACTCTTTATAAATAGGTATTCCCTGCGGATAAAGGTCTGCCCCTGCCAATTCTTTGGGATAGGGTCTTCCGTCTATGCCCGGAATTTGTTCCGCTGTGAATGCTACTACATTATAGTCTTTGTTTCCCCTGAAATAGGTGTTGAAGTTGTGGAAATCCCTTCCAGCAGCTCCAATAATGATTACATTTCTTCTCTTCATCACTATTTTTTCTCTTGTGTTTAATAATTAAAATGATTTATTCGAATGTTCAAACCATAAATTTGATTGCCGCAAAATTATACTTTTTTTGTTGATTATCCGCCAATAAAGCATTCTTTTTTTCCACTTTCTTGTTCGATAGTATTCCGATCTTTCATGAAAGACTGATTATCAACTATATTTATCTTCCAAAAAATATCTTGCAGTACAAAAAGTCAGCATAAAAGTTGTCCTGTTCTAAAAACTAAAACCGAAGGACAAATAATTGAAAACAGCAATCCAAAAACCGAAAACAAAGAACACACAATATCGATTATGCGTTTATTCTCACGCTATTGCAAGAACGAAAAACAATTCGGACGCAATCCCGAAGCAGCATTTGCGATACTGTTTGTCTGTTTGTTTCGCTGTTCACTTATTTTCGATTTTCCGTTCATTCTGTTGTCAAATTGCAGCGGAACGTCCATTTTTCTTCAAAGAACGTCGTTCGTGAGAGAAGGAAAAAGCGGTAATTGTTTTGGGGAATGTCCTGCTGTGAATTTTCATCACCAATTGAAGCGATCCATAAAAGAAAAAGAGACTGCCCATGACGAGCAATCTCTTTTGAGTTATAAAAAAAAAACAACTAAAAAAAACCTCTTATTTCTTCTTCTTTTCCGGATACAGCGTTACTTCAACATAATGAGCGGTATTCAGACTTTGTTTAACCACTTCCAAGACTTCTTCTTTTGTGATCGATCCCAATAAATTATCGTAGGCGTCTTTGTCTTTCAGATCATCTCCATTGAAAATCTGTCCCGAAATGTAATTACGCCAGAATGTATTTTCTTTAGCCCTTGTTTCTCTTGATTTTTTTATTTGAGTAACCGCTTTGGCAAAATGGTCGTCATCGATTCCTTTTGCCAACAGATTATTCAGTATCTTGAACGAAGCGCTGCTGATTTTCTTTGCTTTCTTAGGATCGCAAGATAGATAAATCACTCCCGAAAACGTCGGTACCGGTGTTTTTTCTGTAGAGAAACTCACGCTTGGAGAATAAACGCCTCCCATTTTTTCCCGTATTTCTTCGATGAAAAGCATCGTAACTACCTCGTCAAAAATATCAACGCTCACACGATTTTTGACATTCCATTCAAATTTTTCTTCAAACAGGATTGCCAGAATCCCCTGCTCTTCCACGCCTGCCGTAACGGAAACGGTTTGTGTTTGAGGTGAAAAGGGTTTGCTAACATCTTTAAATGTTTCCACGCGTCCTGTGGTCGGAAGATTGCCAAGGTACTTTTCCATCAAAGGTAAAAACACTTGCTCATCGATATTGCCCACAAACGTAAAAACAAAATCACTTGCATCAGCAAATCGGTCGAGATATACTCTTTTCACTCTTTCGAAAGTAACTCCGTCCATGAACTTTTCATCGGGAACCTGTATTTTGCGGATGTCGTTTTGATAGGCTGTTTTAAGCAGCGTATCCACGAAAATCATTTGCGGATTAGAACTTAAGAGTTTCAGTTGATTTTTCGTTTCCGAAACTACCAAATTACACATGTTCTCATCAAAACGCGGACTGTCGAAAAATAGATATAGCAATTGCAGGAAGGTTTCGACGTCTTTGGGTGTAGACGATCCGGAAAAACCCTCATATTCATCGTTGATAAGCGGCGACAACGAAATATATTTCCCTTTGAGTTTTTTGTCCAATTCCGTTTTGTCAAATGCGCCCAGCCCGGAACGTCCCAACACGGTGGTAGCAAAATTGGCTGCAGGATAATCTTCTTCGGAGACTAAACTGCTTCCGCCGGGACTTTTTGCGA
>JAISRU010000250.1 GCA_031273515.1 Bacteroidales bacterium
AGCATTCCCCGGCACATACAGACGAACACAACGATTAGCGTCTTTTGTTGTGAGGCAGTTATTTTCCTTGCGAAGAGGTGTCGAATATGCTTTTTGTAATCCTGTCAGTTGTCTAAGGATTGCTTCCATACGGGCGGCAATAACTAAGGGTAAAGCGCCGCTGTCTTCTATGTCTACAGTTGCATGATCTGTGTCGTAGAAAGTCAGTATTTGCTTGATTTCTTCTATAATTTGTCTTCCGTAGAGCGCTTTGACCTTACTTGTCAGATTGACATTGACGCCTCCTGTTGGGTTGATCGACAAACGAATAAAACAATCCGAACGCACCCCTTTACCTTTGTTTCCTGCCTCAGCGATTTGATTCATATTTCAAAATGATTTTGTTGAATTTATCGAACGCAAAATTACATCTTTTTCCATTAACAGCGGAAGAGATATAGAAATAAAATTGCACTCATGCCATACGGACGCAAATATCCGCGCCGTCGTCGGTGGCGCTATTGTCTGAACTCTGATTTATCTGATTGAATTGATTAACATGATTTTCGTAGAGACGTTGCATGCAACGTCTCTACGGTATCGGGCGCACACGCAGGTGCGCCCCTACGATTTTTCGTTCATTTAATCATATTCATCATTATCAATTATCAATTGTCAATTGTCAATTAAATTATTGTATCTTTGCATTCGAGTGTATTAAAGGAACAAAAGTGATAATAATTAAAATAATATCTTATGTCAAAGGAAGTTAAAGCAGAGAATACGGAGAAGATGAAAGTATTGAACGCCACTTTAGAGCGTTTGGAGAAAGTGTACGGCAAAGGCGCTATCATGAAATTAGGAGATTCACCTGTGGAGAGTATGGATGTAATTTCTACAGGATCAATCGGTTTGGACATAGCTCTTGGCGTAAACGGATTGCCGAAAGGCAGAGTTACGGAAATATTCGGACCTGAATCTTCCGGTAAGACAACGTTAGCATTGCATGCCATAGCGCAGTCGCAACGCAACGGAGGTATCGCCGCTTTTATCGATGCGGAACATGCTTTCGACCGTTTCTATGCTGAAAAGTTAGGTATCGACGTGCAAAATCTGTTAATCTCGCAACCCGATAATGGAGAACAGGCGCTGGAGATCGCCGATAATTTGATTCGTTCGGGAGCGATTGATATTATTGTCATCGATTCGGTGGCAGCGCTTACCCCTAAAAGCGAAATAGACGGCGAAATGGGTGATTCTAAAATGGGGCTGCAAGCGCGTTTGATGTCGCAGGCTTTGCGTAAACTCACTTCCACTATCAGCAAGACAAATTGCTGTTGTATATTTATCAATCAGTTACGTGAGAAAATCGGTATTATGTTCGGCAATCCCGAAACGACAACGGGAGGAAATGCCCTCAAATTTTATGCGTCTATTCGTATAGATATTCGTCGTCAGGCGCCGATCAAAGAAGGAGAAACGATGATTGGCAATCATGTGAAAGTGAAAGTGATTAAAAATAAAGTAGCTCCTCCTTTCCGTACTGCAGAATTTGATATTCTGTACGGCGAAGGCATCTCCAAATTAGGAGAAATTGTAGACCTTGGCGTTGAATACAATATCGTCAAGAAAAGCGGTTCATGGTTTTCGTACGGAGACACCAAATTAGGTCAGGGACGGGAAGCCGTTAAGCAGTTATTGCAGGATAATCCCGAACTTGCCGCCGAATTGGAAGCTAAAATAAAGGACGCCATTGCTCAAAAATAACAGGATATGTCAATAATTCATCGTCTGTTTGTTGTTGTTGTTCTGCTGGGAATTGCCGCCTGTTCTCATCCGAAAGAGGATTCGTATGCGTCTATGCCTGATGAGCTTGCTCAACTGTACAGGGCAATCGCAAAAGATCCTCAGGATGCGGCGCTGTATTTGGATATGTCACGCGCTTATCTCCGTTTGGGTCAGCCGGACAGCGCTTTAAACTATGCGCTTGTTTCCGTTGGCATCGATTCGACGAATGCGAATGCCTATATAACGGTTTCGGACGTCTATTTTGCAATGGGAAATTTCGATGCAGCGCAAGAAATGCTCGAACGGGTCATTGCCATAGATGCGAAAAACAATGAGGCTTATCTGAAATTGGGAGAACTTCGTTTTTTATTGCAGGAATATGATCTTTCGGAAGAAATCCTGCTCAAAGCCATTCAGCAGGAAACGCATAATCCCAAAGCATATCATATTCTGGCATGGAATTACAGGGAAAGGGGAGATACGTTGAAGGCAATCCGCAATTACCTTGTTGCCGCAGAACAAGACCCCGACTATTTCGATGCTTACATGGAATTAGGCGTTTTGTATCATCATCGACATAATCCGCTTGCTTTGAATTATTACAACAATGCGCTTAATCTGCAACCCGACAATATTCAGGCTTTATACAATATGGCTATGTTTTATCAGGAAACGGGCGAGTATGAAAAAGCGCTGGATAAATACCGTATGATATTGCAAAAGGATCAAAATCATCGGAATACGCTGCATAACATGGGATGGATTTATCTGATGGGACAAGATAAATTTGAAGAAGCGGTTGTGTTTTTTTCAAAGGCAATCACTGTGGATACAACCTATTTGGAAGCGATCTACAACAGAGGGTTATCTTTTGAAGCGCTTGGAAAATATGACAATGCCCGTCAGGATTACATGTATTCTTTGCAGTTGAACGATAATTATCCGCTGGCAATTGAAGGACTGAACCGTTTGGATAAACTTCAAAGAAAATAACATGGCATCTACGGACTTTAATGCAGGGAAGTTTTTCCGATTTCTTTCTGTGCTGACAGCTATTTCTTTGGTCATTTTGCTTGCATGGTATTTTGCTTCTGTTACTGTTTATGTTATCATTGCGCTAATTATTACATTGTTGTGTGTTCCCCTCAAAGAATTGTTGGTAAAGATACGGTTTAGAAAAATTCGACTTGGCAATACATTGTCCACCATATTGTCGTTGACGGTGGTTGCGGGCAGTTTATTGATTTTGTTCCGATTGGTGTTTATTCCGGTAACGGCAGAGGTAAATAATTTACTTTCAATTGATCTGAGCAATATGGAAACGACATACGACAACGTATTGGAATATACCGACAAAAAACTGAAGGACTATAAAATTATTGGAGAAGAAGAAGATTTGCAGCAAATAGTTATTCAGACAACATTGGATGCTGTTCGGAAAATAAACATATCTTCTGCTTTGGGCAATATTATGCACTTGTTGGGTTCTGTCTTTTTGGGTGTTTTTTCAGTATTGTTTATTTCTTTTTTCTTTTTGAAGGACTTTGCACTGTTGCAAAAATCGGGAGTGAATATGATGCCCGAAAAGCATCAGGCAGAGGGAATGCGTATTATACAACGGTCGAAAAAGTTGCTTTCCAATTACTTCACAGGCTTATTTGTGGAAATGCTGCTGATGGGTTTGCTTGAGTTTCTTATTTTATTCTTTCTGGGAATCGAAAATGCCTTGCTGATTTCTTTTATCGGAGGAGTTTTGGTCGTTATTCCTTTTCTCGGATCGCTGATTGCCTGTTTTGCAGGATGCATCATTGCTGTTGTGAGCGGATATATGATTTCTCCCGATGCGGATATTTTTATTATCATACTCAAAGTCGCAGGAACTTTTATTGTTTGTCGGATGTTGGATAATTTCTTTTTGCAACCTTTTATTGCTTCCAAATCGGTGAAGGCTCATCCTTTGGAAATTTTTCTGGTTGTTTTGCTTTCCGGTTCATTGGCAGGTATTCCGGGAATGATGCTGGGGATTCCTGCTTATACGGTATTGCGCATTATCGCACAGGAATTTTTCGGCTATAACAATTTTGTAAAGACGCTCACTTCCCGCTTGGGAAAGGAAAATACGGATGCGTAACAGAATATTATATGCTGAAATCAGAAATCAATCGAAACACCCATGACAAAATAAATTTGAACACACAAGGGGATGATTATTTATTAGTGAACAAGTGGACAAGTAGACAAGTAGACAAGTAGACGAGTGGACGAATTTGAAACAGTGTGAGCATTCCGTCAGGAATGCATCCTGTCCACTTGTTCATTTGTCTACTCGTTCACTAATAAAAAGAAATTATAAACAGATGAAGAGAATGATTATATCGCATTGAAGCATTTTGTAAGACATTGAATATAAATAAAATGACAAACAGATAAAAAGCAGTACTGCTTTTGAGTAAAAGCAGTACTGGTTTTGAGTAAAAGCAGTACAGGTTTTGAGTAAAAGCAGTACAGGTTTTAGGTAAAAGCCGTACTGCTTTTTCACCTGCGTTCGGCGGAGTGTTTTTATACGCCGAATGGGAAATAAAGTAAATGGAAATTATAAACAGATTACACAGATGAAAAAATTGTCAATGGAAGATTTAAATCGGATGGATGTGAACGCATTTAAGCAGAGCAACAAATTTCCTGTTGTTGTCGTGTTGGACAATGTCCGCAGTATGAATAATATTGGTTCTATATTCCGCAGTTGCGACGCATTTCGGACAGAATTGCTTTGTTTATGTGGAATTACTGCTCAGCCTCCGCACAAAGATATAGAAAAAACAGCTATCGGCGCAACGCAATCGGTGGCATGGCGCTATTTCGATTCGACACAAACGGCGGTCGACTATCTGATAGACAGGGATTATGCCGTTTTTGCCATAGAGCAGGCTGAACAGAGTATCCCGTTGAATGAATTTGAGAAAAATCCTCATCGGAAACTCGCCTTGGTTTTCGGCAATGAAGTCTTGGGAGTGGAACAGGAAATAATAGACAAATGTTGCGGATGTATCGAGATACCTCAGTTCGGGACAAAACATTCGCTCAATATTGCGGTGAGCGCAGGCATTGTGTTGTGGCATGTCGTGATGCAATGTCGGCAAACAAAAGAGGAAAGATAATGATTTTACATATAAAATTTTCACGATGATATTAATATACAGCAAAACGCAAACGGAACGCTTACGTTATATTACCCGTCATATTTTTGATCGATATCTTGGTATTCCGTCCCGAATTTGTACGGACAGCAGCGTTTTTGAATTGTCGAAAGAAACGAAACTCAACTATTCGGACACGGAAATGGAAACTGTTCCCTGTATTGTTCCGCATTCCCTGTTGTTTGAAACGGATATTCGTCCACAAAAGGTAGAAATATCAATCTGTGAAGATATGCCTGTCTGTTTTGCCGACCAACAAACAAAAGATGCTTTTCCTTTTGACGTCTTTGCCGCCTGTTTCTTTTTTTTAAGTCGTTACGAAGAATATCTTCCTTACAAAGAAGATGAGCATCAACGTTATGACGGATCGAACAGTCTTGCCGTACAGCATCATTTTTTGCATCTCTGCGTGGTGGATTGCTGGATACGGAAACTGTCGATGTTTTTGAAAACCCATTATCCGAATATTGTTTTTGCCGAAAGAAAATTTACTTTTATTCCGACCTCTGACATTGATATGGCGTATGCTTATCGACACAAAGGATTTTTGCGGAACATGGCAAGTTATGTCCGATCGGCAATGCGGTTGGACGTCAAGCAGATCGTACGACAGACCAAGGTACTTCTCCGATGCAAAAAAGATCCTTATGATACCTTTGATTATTTATCTGGATTGCATCGATTGTACGGATTAAATCCCTGTTACTTTTTTTTGCTTGCCAAAAGACGCTCTGCTTACGATAAAAATACGCATCGAAGCAATAAGTCTTTTCGTCGACTGATCCGTTCTCTGTCCAATTCTTGCGACATAGGACTTCATACTTCTTATTATGTGAAAGATGATCCTGACAGAATAGACGATGAACTGTCTTATTTACGGGATATTCTTTGTGAATTTCCTGTAAAGAATCGTCATCATTATTTGCGTTTTTCTTTGCCTGAAAGCTATCGTTTGTTGGAATCGAGAGGGATTAAGGAAGAATACAGCATGGGATATGTGAACAGTCTTGGGTTCAGGGCGGGAACTTGCACTCCTTTTTTGTTTTTTGATTTGGAGCAGAACAGGAGTTCCAATATGCAAATCTATCCTTTGCTTGGTATGGAAAATGCGTTGCGACATATACCGGAAGCGACACAGATTGTGGATGCTTTCATTCCTTATATCGAAGAGGTTAGACGTTATCAGGGTGTATTAATTACCTTGTTTCACAACCAGTCGTTCGGCGACGGGAAGGATGGTAAAAAATGGAGAACGGCATACGAACAATTGCTGAAATACATTCATCAGGACTGATTTTTATTGACAGCAAACCACAAAACAACCGAGAACTTTAGTCTAAAATTCGGGGACGGATTTCCTGTTTGATTTATGTATGGTAATCGAAATTTGCCGACATATTTGTGCGAAAAAGGGGAGAAAAGTTGACAAAAAGGGTTCTGTATCCGGTTATCTATCTTCTGAAAACAGGGGGGATGAGCTTTAGAAAACCGAAATAATGACTTTATAATAAACTGAATACAAGAGAAATAAATAATTGTTTGATTGTTTTTTTGCAGTTTAGTCGATTAGTTGTATTTTGTAATAGAAAAAATTGTATCTTTGCAAACAAAAAATATTGGAAGCAGAGCCTTGTTTCCGACGCGGTCCCTTAGCTCAGATGGTTAGAGCATCTGACTCATAATCAGAGGGTCCTTGGTTCAATCCCAAGAGGGACCACTTATTATTATGACTATTCAAAT
>JAISRU010000273.1 GCA_031273515.1 Bacteroidales bacterium
AAATTGATAATTGAAAATGGCACAAAACGACAAGAAAATAGTTACACAGATTTATATTGAACGTAGTCGAAATAGTTACACAGGTAACCACAGAGAAAACTACACCGAGAATTACAGAGATAAGTGTCCGAATGGTAATTGTTACAATCAATCTTTTCAATTTTCAATTAAAATAGCGATAATTATTTTAGGTATATGTGTTGTGGGATTATCCAATCTCTCTGCGCAGGAAACGAAAAAGAAAACAGATACGGACGCAGCCGGATTAAAAGGACAAGTCAAGAGTGTAAAAAGTATCTCCTATTATGCTGTGTTGAAGTCGAGGAAAATTGCAAAAGGAAACGTATATTCCAATGAAGAATATCTGTATAACGCTGACGGCAATCGAATTGAATGGAACAGCTATAACGTCAACGGTCGTTTATCTAATAAACGGACTTACAAATATAATTCCGACGGAAATCTGATTGAAGAGAGCGTCTATAACTCCAATGGCGCTTTGGAGTCTAAATATACGCACAAATATGATTCCAATGGAAATTGGACTGAAGCAAAGAGCTATAAATCCGACGGCAGTTTGGATGAAGAATATACGTTTAAATATGTGTACAAAGGCAATCGGACGGAATGGAATTGGTATAAATCCAACGGAAGTTTAGCTCATAAAACCATTTATAATTCCAAAGGCAATCGGATTGAATGGAACAGCTATAATTCCAACGGAAGTTTATCTCATAAAAACATGTATGATGCTAAAGGCAATCTGATTGAAACGAACAACTATAATTCCGACGGTAGTTTGAAGTATAAACATACATACGACTATAAATACGATTCCAAAGGTAACTGGATAGAACAAATAGAATACGTCAAAGGACTAAAATCCGCTAAGAAAGCAGAAAAAATTACCGAAAGAACAATAACATACTATAAGTAATTGAAAATTGAAAATTGAAAATGGCGCAAAACGACAAGAAAATAGTTACACAGATTTATATTGAACGTAGTCGAAATATGACACAGAGAAACACAGAGAAATACGGAGAAAAGCAACCGAATGGTAATTGTCACAATCAATCTTTCCAATTTTCAATTTTCAATTTTCAATTTTCAATTAAAATAGCGATAATTATTTTAGGTATATGTGTTGTGGGATTATCCAATCTCTCTGCGCAGAAAACGAAAAAGAAAACAGACGTGGAAGAAGCAGGATTAAAAGGGAAAGTTAAAAGTGTAAAAACGATTGAATATAAAGCCACTGAGAAGTTCGGAGCAAACACAAAAGGAGGAGTATCTTTCTATGAAGATTATCTATATAACTCCAGCGGTAATCTGATTGCAGAGAATGAATATAATTCCAACGGCAGTTTGTCGAGGAAAATCATTTACAAGTATAATTCCAAAGGGATGCTGCTTGAAACATACAGCTATAATCCCGACGAAACTTTGGATACCAAACTTATTTACAGCTATAATTCCAAGGGGAAGAAGATTGAAGAGAATTGTTATAATGCCAACGGCAATTTAAATTCCAAAGTTATTTACAAGTATAACTCTGACGGGAATATGATTGAAGAGCAGCTCTATCGTTCCGACGGCAATTTATTTTCTAAATCGACCTATAAGTATGATGCCAAAGGAAATCAGATTAGAATGAACTGGTATAAATCCGACGACAGCTTATTAGGAAGTCATTCTTACAGATATGATCCTAAGGGAAATCAGATTGAAAAGAAATGGACGTATTCAGACTTCTCATTTAAACATACGTATAAATATGACGACAAAGGACTTATGATCGAAGAAAACTGCTATAAATTCGACGGCAGTCTGGATGCTAAATATACATACGAATACAAATACGACTCCAAAGGCAACTGGACAGAACAAATCAAATACCTCAAAGAGTCAAAATCTGTGAAGAAAGCCGAAAGAATTACCGAAAGAACAATAACATACTATTAATGATAATTGATAATTGATAATTGATAATGATCTGTGTAAATCTGTTTAATCTGTGTCATCTGTGTGCTAAAAACAATCACCCAAATGCTAATCATGTTAATCAATTAAATCAGATAAATCAGAGTTCAAGACAAATAGATTAAGTAAATCATAAAGAATAAATTAAATAAACACAAAAAATGGACAGTACAAATTTTGAATTAAGACACATTGGCATCAAGCCATCAGAAGTAAAGCAAATGCTTAAAGTAATAGGGGTTTCGTCGATTGAGGAACTGACCGAACAAACCGTTCCCGCCAAAATCCGACTGAAAGAACCTCTAAAAATGGATGCTCCTATGAGTGAATATGAATATTTAAATCATATTCGTTCGTTAGCCATCCAGAACAGGATATACCGTACCTACATTGGGATGGGATATTACAACACGGAAACGCCTGCCGTAATCATGCGCAATGTATTGGAGAATCCGGGATGGTATACTTCTTATACGCCCTATCAGGCAGAGATTTCACAGGGACGCATGGAGGCGTTGTTGAATTATCAGACCATGATTTCCGATTTAACGGCATTGCCTCTGGCAAATTCATCTCTCTTGGACGAGGCTACTGCCTGTGCCGAAGCGATGTGTATGTTTTATAATTCCCGCAGTCGCGAGAAAGTAAAGAACGGAGCAAACAAGTTTTTTGTAGACGAAGATTTGTTTCCTCAAACCGTTCATGTTCTCCAGACACGTTCTGCCGCATTGGGGATTGAACTGACAACAGGCAAGTATGGGGAATTTAGTTTCACGCAGGAATTTTTTGGAGCAATAGTTCAGTATCCAAATCAGTGGGGAGAAGTAAACGATTATGCAGCTTTTGCGGCAAAGGCGAAAGAGCAGGGTTGTTTTGTTGCAGCTGCTTGCGATCTGATGTCGCTGGCTCTGCTGACGCCTCCGGGAGAATGGGGAGCTGATTGTGCAACAGGTTCGGTTCAACGCTTCGGACTTCCAATGGGTTTTGGCGGACCTGCTGCCGGATACTTTGCCTGTAAAGAAGATTTCAAACGTCAGATGCCCGGACGTATTATTGGTATCACGGTCGATGCGCATGGAAAACGCGCGCTGAGAATGGCTCTGCAAACCCGCGAACAACATATCAAACGCGAGAAAGCCACATCCAATATCTGTACGGCGTCGGCGTTGATGGCTGTCATGTCGGGATTTTATGCCGTTTATCATGGTCAGGAGGGGATATCTTCCATTGCGAACCGTATCCATACGCTAACCAAGACCCTCAATGACGGACTTTCCGCAATTGGTTACATCCAGCATAACAAGGTGTTTTTCGATACGCTTGCGATACAGTGTCCTGTGCCGACCGAAACAATTCGTCCGATTGCCTTGCAGCGGGAAATCAATTTCCGTTATATTTGCGACGAATGTATTGGGGTCAGTTTGGACGAAACCACTACGCTTGACGATGTAAACGATATACTGTCGATTCTGGCAGAGGCGGCAGGAAAATCCTTTACGCCCGTTACGGAAACAAAACAGACGGAGATCCTTTCCGATTTCAGACGGACTTCTTCTTATCTGACGCATCCTGTATTCAACACTTACCACAGCGAAACGGAGTTGATGCGTTACATAAAGATGTTGGAGCTAAAAGATTTGTCGTTGAACAGGGCTATGATTCCGCTTGGATCATGCACCATGAAACTGAATGCGGCGGCGGAGATGCTTCCTATGAGTTATGCTCGATTTCAGGCGATACATCCTTTTGTTCCTGCCGATCAGGCGAAGGGTTATCTGACCATGATACGGAATTTGGAAAAGGATCTGGCAACCATAACCGGATTAGCGGCAGTTTCCTTGCAGCCTCTTTCGGGAGCTTCGGGAGAATATGCGGGATTGATGGTTATTCGGAATTATCATCATGCAAACGGGAATGGACATCGGAATGTTTGTCTGATACCGTCTTCGGCACATGGAACGAACCCAGCATCGGCGGCTATGGCGGGAATGAAGATTGTTGTTGTCAATGCGACTTCAAGCGGTGAGATCGACATAGATGATTTGAAAACCAAGACAGAGGAATACAAAGATACTTTATCGTGTATCATGATCACTTATCCTTCGACGCATGGGGTGTTTGAGGAAGCCATTTTGGATATTATTGATTTGGTTCATCAGTACGGCGGACTGGTGTACATGGACGGAGCGAATATGAATGCTCAGGTAGGTCTGACAAGTCCGGGGATCATGGGAGCGGACATTTGTCATTTGAATTTGCACAAGACGTTTGCCATGCCTCACGGCGGCGGCGGACCGGGTGTAGGACCGATTGCGGTATCGGAGAAGTTGGTCGATTTTTTGCCCAATCACCGAATAGTCGAAACGGGTGGGAAACAGGGTAGCGCTGTTTCAGCCACGCCCTATGGTTATCCGATGCTTTTGCCTGTTACGTATGGATACATCAAGATGTTGGGAGCGGAGGGTCTGAAGAAGGCGACCGAATATGCTATTTTGAATGCCAATTACATGATGATGCGGTTGAAAGATTCCTACAAGATATTGTATACAGGGGAGAAGGGTCGTGTTGCTCATGAGATGATTTTGGATTGTAATTCATTCGGACTGCTTGCTTCTGTAGGAGATATAGCCAAGCGTCTGATGGATTATGGTTTTCATGCTCCGACGGTAGCGTTCCCTGTTCACGGGACGTTGATGGTAGAGCCTACGGAGAGTGAACCTCTGTCGGAAATAGATCGTTTGTGCGATGCGCTTATTCAGATTCGCGAAGAGATCGTCGAGATAGAAACGGGGAAAGCGGATCCGAAGAACAATCTCATTCACAATGCGCCTCATCCGATGTACGTTGTTTGCGATGACGAATGGAATTTGCCATACAGTCGTAGTCGGGCGGCGTTTCCGATGCCGAATGTCGACAAGTACTGGCCCACCGTTTCCAAAGTGGACGACGCTTATGGCGACAGAAATTTGGTTTGCCGAGTTAATCTAATTGAAAATTGATAATTGAAAATTGAGCGAAGCGACGAGGAATTATTTCCCGCAGAATACCGCAGATTTTTTTCTCCCCTCTCCATTATTCCCCTCCTTTGGAGGGGTAGGGGTGGTGAGAGGGGTCGGGGGTGAGGAAAATAATCATGTCAATCATTCTAATCAGATGGTTATTGAGCGTAGTCGAAATATAAATCGACGCACGAAGCGAGAGCAGAGACAAACTTGTTTGTCTTTGCCGAGCAAGAAGGAGAAAGGCGCAGCCAATCAGAGTTCGGACAATATGCGTCGATCTGCATCCTCGTCCACTTGTTCACTAAAATAAATCACTGTCGATTAAACTTTTTTCTTTTTGTGTTGTTTTGTATTGCGAACAGAGATAGTTTTTTAAGGAGATAAAAACAGAACGGGATAGAGAAATGAAAAATCAATTCAGGAATGAGTTCTAAAAGTCGTTTGTTGATGGTGAAAAGGGGACAGCGTTTATTTAAAATAAGTTGTTTCAAATTCAGTGAAAACTGACCGAAGAAAAAAAAGGATATTTAAAAAGTTAGCCCTAAAATTGTTGATAACTTGGTTGAAAAAGGGGTTTTACAGACATTTTTTATTGTCTAATGAATTGAAAATAAAATAATTGAATGATGATACAAAAAAATATTGAAATTGTTGATAAAAAGTTTTTTTTTATTGGAATCGTATGTGTTAATTTAGTAATTTTGTTCAGCGTTATAAAATGGAGATTGAACTCTTATATATGTTTTGTAAATTGATAATTTATAAGTATTTAAGTAGCTATAATCATGCGGATAAAGGTGGAAAATTCTGTCGATTTATCCGTCATGGTTGTACTTTTGTTGTAAAATCGGAAAGAAAATGGATATTTTGATGATATTTTTTATAATTGCCTTTGTGGCGGTATCCTGTTCGATAGGGATACAAAAGACTGATAACAAGGTTGTTGCATTGTTTTTAGATGCGTATTTTCTTATCTTAAACAGGATAAAAGAAACGACGAATTTGACTTTCATGCGACAATTTGTTTTTTTGTCAGTCATTCACGGATTACATACTGATTTTATCAATATCGAAGCAATTAGAGATTTTGAATACAAATTTGCCGCTGCTGAAGACAGGGCAGACATCGATTGCAGACATATCTGTTTGCCGAAAAAACAATGGAAGGAGAAGAAAAATGAAGAGTAAATATACCTTATTATATATATACAAAAAAATACGAATATTAATGGAGATTAAAACATACATTCTGATGATAAGAAAACAAAGAAAAGGA
>JAISRU010000285.1 GCA_031273515.1 Bacteroidales bacterium
TACTTCGGTGTGGGTGGACTTGGAATAATCGGGCAGCGGGAAATATCTGTTGCGTTGACTTTTAACCATCTTGTGGATGCCATATCCGAGGGTGTCAATCATGCCGAGTCTTACCATTGCTTCCGCCAACCAACGGTTGCGATAGTCACGTGGCGTTTTATCTCCCAAAGAATAATCGTCGGCGGTACCTTCATAAAAATTTCCGCCATTGATAAAAACCAGTTTATTGATTTTCTCAATAACGACAATTCTTTCGTGGCGACGATAATCCTGATGTACGATGCAGTTGTTCAGGGCTTCGAGGATTACTTCGGGGTCGTATTTCATCACTTCCACCGAAATCAACAGATTATCAGGAAAAAACTTGTAAACCACGTTTCTGATTCTCGCCAGCACTTTGTTCACTTCCAAAAAAAACGGCATACCAAAGTGTTCGTAAGCTGTTTCTTCGGTATCTAATTTCCAAGTAATTTCGGATACAAATGGCGACAACAAATGAGATGCTTCCGGTTTTCCAAGCAGCAACAGAGCTGTGTTGGTAATTTTCCCATTGACGGTAATTTTCATTTTGTCGAGTAGCAATCCGTCTGTCCATTGGTCTATATCGGCATGAAAAGCCTCTTTGAGGTTTTTATTTTTGAACTTTTGGCGGGCGAGTTGTACGGCTTTTTTATCTAAATCACTAATCGAAGCATTTTCAACAATCTGTGCCGACCAGTCTATGTGCGAATTAAGAATTTGACGCATCAGGTCAGGATATTTTTTCAGTTCGGTCAAGTTGCTGCCGATGCGGATACAGGCTTCATTTTCAAATGCTATCGGATTATTTCCCGACGCAGGTATTTGGAAGATTTCAAGCCGTTTGCCATTGTAGTTGCAAATATGATGCCTAAAGTTTATTGAAGGCGACAGGTTCCTGCGAATATAGAAATTGAGTTCTGAGCCTTTTTCTTTTCGCTTTTCGTACGTATAAGTAGTACCTGTTATATTCAGACTGTCGTTGTCGATGCCAAAAACGAGATAGGCAAAAGGCTGTCGAGCAATATTGGCTGCATTTGCCAAACCGGAAATATATCTGCCAAGTTTCCGATTCTCAGTAGCATCGTTCCGTTTGAACTCCAGCCAACTCAACTCCTTGCCATATTGTAGCAACTCATCTATCAAAACTATTAACTGACTATTATCCATAATGTTTATTCTATTTTAATCGTGTTAATGTCCATACTGTAAATATTTTAGTGTACCCCTTTTTTTGTACAACGTTTAAACAATTTTTCCTCTGTACCTTCTCTCTATAATCTTTTTAATCACCCGAATGGCACAGTCAATTCTATTATCATTCATCTTCATTATCTTCGTCGTAGAAGGCTCGGTAGATAGCTTTTTGGTCGCCTGAGACTAAGAATAATTTATCGCCTTCTTCCAATACGGTTGATCCGTTAGGGATAATGTATTCATCGTTTCGGTGGATCATTGCAATGAGAATATCTTTCGGAATATCTAAATCGACTATCCTCCTGTTGATAGCGAAACTGTCCTGATTGAGAACAATTTCAGTCAATTTAGAACGGACATTGTCCTTTGTCGGAATGGTTAGCGGCAGATCGGCATTGGGAATATCTTTTTCGAGCAGTCCCATCCATTTTGCGAAACGGGAGAGTGTCGTCCCCTGTAAAAACAAGGAGGTCAAAGAGACAAAAAACACAACATTGAATATTGTTTCGGCAATTGCCAATCCTGCAATCAGGGGATAGGTTGCAAATACTATCGGCACAGCGCCCCGAAGACCTACCCACGAAATAAACCAACGATAACGCAATGGCATCTTGACAAAAGAAATGCCAATAAAAACACTTATCGGACGAGCAACTAACATCAAAAACAAAGAAACCAATAAACCTATGCCTGCTACGGCAAGTAAATGTGACGGAAAAACTAACAGTCCCAAGGTAACAAATAATAAAATCTGCATCAGCCATGCGAATCCGTCGAACCATTTAATGATTTGTTCCTTGTGTATTATCTCCTGATTACCAAGATATACTGCTGTAAGATAAATGGCTAAAAATCCGTTCCCGCCGATAAAGTCGGTAAACGAAAACGTAAAGAACATAATGACAATCATTAGTACGGGATACATGCCTTCGTAATCGAGATGTATGTTGTTGATTATTTTTTTGCCTACCCAACCCATGAGAAATCCGGCAACGAGCCCAATTCCGATTTGTTGGGCAAAAAGAGCAATTGCTCCTAAGGAGTTCATTTCAGGCGTGGTGATGAGCGTTAAAAAGGTAATGGTCAATACGTATGCCATCGGGTCATTGCTTCCGCTTTCCAATTCCAGCACGGGACGCAAATGACCTTTTAATGACAGATTCTTGGAACGTAAAATAGAAAATACGGCAGCAGAATCGGTCGATGATACAATCGAACCTAATAATAATCCTTCGTAAATCGAAAAATCGGTCAGCAGCCAGACAAAAACACCTACTAAAACCGCTGTAAGCAGAACGCCGATCGTTGATAAGGCTATTCCCTGCCACAGAATAGGTTTGATGTATCGCCAGTTTGTATCCAATCCCCCTGAAAACAGAATGAAATTTAAGGCTACAATCCCCAGAGACTGCGCTACATTGGGATTATTGAACTCAATGCCTCCGACGCCTTCCGACCCCGCTAACATCCCTACTGCCAAAAAGAAAATCAGCACAGGTACGCCAAACCGATAGGATGTCTTTCCTCCGACAAGAGAAACAAACAATAAAATGGAAAGTATTAAAAGTACATTTTCAAAAGCAACGGTCATACAAACAATCTATCTGTAATTTTTATAACAACAATTCTCAATCTCATTCTTCAAAACATATTTACGGACAAAAAAATAACTTTATATCTTGCTTGCTGGCAGTTTTTTCATCAGTTTGCTGCAAAGGTACACTTTTTAATTGAGAATTGAGAATTGAAAATTGAAAATTGAAAATTGCGCAAAGCGACGAAGAAATTATTTCACAGAGTTCCACAGAGAAGACACAGAGTTCCACAGAGGTTTTTTCTCTGTATTCTCTGGTTCCTTCTCCGTGTTCTCTGTGTAACCTTTTTCATCCGTATGGTTCATTAACCATTAACCATTTCTGGATTGCCACACTCCGCTTCACTGCATTCGCAATGACGTTGATAATAAATAAAAGAGAAAATATAAACAGATAAAATAATGAGGTAATGAGGTTTTGTGTTTTGTGCGAACTCATTGGCTACTGCGGTTGTTTTGTTAAGAAAATCAGGTGGAAATGAGGTTAAAACTCCGACGGAGTTCAATACGAATAACCCCCAATGAAGCACAGCGATTCAGAGAATTTTAACAGAAACGGATGAATAAAAAACACACACTTGTTAATGTTTTCTAACTGTTTCATTATCAGCTGTCATTTTTTTCGCTTGTCCGACTGCATTTACTCCCTGATGCGGCTAAATTTACTCCCTGATTCAGCTAAATTTACTCCCTGATGCAGCTAAATTTACTCCCTGACGCAGCTAAATTTACTCCCTGATGCGGCTAAATTTACTCCCTGACGCAGCTAAATTTACTCCCTGATGCAGATTTAGCTGCACACGTGCGTAGCTGTATCTACTGTAACGTCCAATTGGATTGCGTCCTTATTTGTCTGTTTCCTTTTCTGCTGACTTTTTTTGTTTTCGTCTATTTTAAGAGATTCTATTCCTATTGAACTCCTTCGGAGTTTTAACCTCATTTCCACCTGATTTTCTTAACAAAACAACCGCAGTAGCAAATGAATTACCCCAGACCCCAAACCTTATTACCTCATTATTTCTTCACCCGTCATTGCGAGGAGCGTAGCGCCGTGGCAATCCAGAAAGATTAAAAAGGTTTCACAGAGAACACTGAGAAGGCACAGAGAACACAGAGAAAAGACTCTGTGGAACTCTGTGTCTTCTCTGTGGAACTCTGTGTAATAATTTCTTCGTCCGAAGGTAATCCTGTAAATCCTTTAATCCTGTAAATCCTGATTCAGACAATGGCGACGCAATGACGGGTGAAGGAATAATGAGGTAATAAGGTTTGGGGTCTGGGGTAATTCATTTGCTACTGCGGTTGTTTTGT
>JAISRU010000012.1 GCA_031273515.1 Bacteroidales bacterium
TCAATTATTTTATTGTATCTTTGCAGCCAAATTAAATAAAGAATGAAGCAGAGATCAGAGAAACTGCAAAACACATCCCCTTTCTTTAGGGAAAATATAGTAACGGCATTGCAAGATAAAAAGGCTCAGGACATTGTGGAATTAAATTTTTCAAAAATGAACGCATCTTTATTCGACAGTTTTATTATTTGCACAGCCACATCCAACACACATGCCGAGGCTTTATGCGATAATGTTCTCCGGATGATGAAACATAGTATGAATATTCTTCCGAAATATACGGATGGGATAGCTAATTCGCAATGGATATTGATAGACTATTTCGATACCCTTGTGCACATTTTTCTCAAAGAAAGCAGGGACTTCTACAATATTGAAAGTCTATGGATTGACGCCGAACGAATTGAACATAATACGCATCAGGAATAAAAGGTTTAATCAACACAGAATAATTATTTATGGAAAATAGAAATAACGAAAACAATTTCAAACAGCAAAATCAGTTCTCCAAAAATTCATCAGGCAAGAAAGGTTCTTTTAATTTCTACTGGATATATGCTATCTTGACGGTCTTTTTATTGGTGATGGCATTCTGGGGCTTTAATGAAACGCTTTCCGAAATTGACAATGTCAGACTGCGCTCCATGATTTTACGGGGAGATATAAGCGAAATCGTAATCATGAAACACAAGGAAATCGCCAATATTTATTTGAATCCCACCCATATCAATAACGACACTTCGTACAAGAAAGCGTTTGAAGTCCATAAAAAAGGACCTCATTTCTATATAGAAATAGCCGACATTACGTCCTTTCGCGAGGAGATCGCCGCAGCAGAAGAAGAATTGTTTCAACGACAAACATTCGGTATGTCGGACGAGGATATGCTCAAAGAAAAAGAACACTTTAAACACATTGTCGTAAAGAGCGATAATACCAAACAATGGGGATTGGATACTTTTTTCTGGATATTACCCTTGTTGTTTCTGGTTTTCTTCGTGGTGTTTTTGATGCGTGGTGTCGGCGGAGGTAGAGGAGGAAATCCTTTGTTCAGTATCGGCAAATCGAAGGCGCAGCTTTACGACAAAAATACGCAAGTCTCGATTACATTTAAAGACGTCGCAGGATTAGAAGGCGCAAAAGAAGAAGTGATGGAGATTGTCGATTTCTTAAAAAGTCCGGAGAAGTATACCAATCTTGGAGGAAAAATACCCAAAGGCGCATTGTTGGTGGGACCTCCGGGAACAGGGAAAACCCTTTTGGCTCGTGCCGTTGCAGGAGAGGCTAAAGTTCCTTTCTTTTCTCTTTCGGGATCGGATTTCGTGGAGATGTTTGTCGGCGTGGGAGCTTCCCGTGTACGGGATTTGTTTAAGACAGCCAAAGAAAAAGCGCCCTGTATCATTTTCATTGATGAAATTGATGCGGTAGGACGTACGCGGGGACGAAATTCGTTGACGGGAGCAAATGACGAAAGAGAAAATACCCTGAACCAACTGCTGACCGAAATGGACGGATTTTCCACCAATGCAGGAATTATTATTCTGGCAGCCACCAACAGGGCGGATGTATTGGATAAGGCGCTATTGCGCGCAGGTCGTTTCGACCGTCAGATACATGTGGAATTGCCCGATCTGGACGAACGTTTGGATATATTTAAGGTACATGTTCGTACGCTGAAGTTATCGGACAGCGTCAATCTTGAATTTTTCGCCAAACAGACTCCCGGTTTTTCCGGTGCGGATATTGCCAATGTGTGTAACGAAGCTGCTTTGATTGCAGCACGAAGCAACAAAGAACAAATTGATGATCAGGATTTTTTAAGCGCTATAGACCGTATTATCGGCGGACTTGAAAGACGAACTAAAATCATTTCATCGGCAGAAAAGAAAGTAATCGCATTCCACGAAGCAGGACATGCCACCGTGAGTTGGATGTTGAAATATGCTGCTCCTTTGGTAAAGGTAACGATTGTTCCGCGCGGTAAGTCTTTAGGAGCTGCATGGTATCTGCCCGAAGAACGCAAAATTACCAATACGGAACAGTTGCTCGATGATATTGCTTCGACTTTGGGAGGAAGAGCTTCGGAAGAACTGATTTTCAAAACAGTTTCCACAGGAGCTTTAAACGATCTGGAACGAGTTACCAAACAGGCATACGCGATGGTGGCTTATTATGGACTGAATAAAAAGATAGGTAATCTGAGTTATTACGATTCCACAGGACAAAACGAATATTCGTTTACCCGTCCATACAGTGAAAAAACAGCCCAGATGATCGACGAAGAAGTACATGAATTAATTGAAACTGCCTACAGAAAAGCAAAAGAAATTCTGAAAGAACATCAGCCGCAGTTAGAAAAATTAGCCATGCAGCTTTTGGAGAAAGAAGTTATTTTCAGGGAAGATTTGGTGGCTATTTTCGGAGAACGTCCTTTTAAGGAAGAAGAAACGGTATCGGACAAAAAAGATGCCGATGCACCCGTTGCAAAGACCGAAACCGAAACCGAATTGGAACCGAACTCAAAACCGGAAAGTCAGGCATAAATTAATATTCGTCAAGAAATGAAATCTTTACTGATAAGAACAGGAACAGGAATAGTCTTTACAGGATTGGTTATTACAGCTGTGCTTGTATCGGAGAAACTGTTGTTCAACGTTTTTCTGCTGTTTACGGGAATTGCCCTGTATGAATACAGAACCTTACTTTTATCGATGCGGATCCGTTTATCTGTTTTCTTTTATATTGCGGCTCTGGCGGTTTATTTCATTATTTCGTATACGGAATTATGGGTCGTTATCGGCGAAAAAAGAATGCTGGCGCTGCTCCTTACGCTGCTCTTCACGGTATTTATCATTGAATTGTTTCGCAAACAGGAAAATCCGTTTACCCACATTGCCTATTCTCTTTTGGGCATACTCTGGATAGCACTTCCTTTTGCTTTGGTCAATCGCATTCCTTTATTTGCATCCGACGGGAAATACATCCTGTTGTCGTTATTCATTTTTATATGGATGTACGACACCTTTGCTTACTGTATAGGGAGTTTAATCGGCAAACATCGCTTAATGAAACGGGTATCTCCTCTAAAATCGTGGGAAGGCGCTCTTGGATCTGCCATTGTGACAATAGCCCTGTCTTTTTTTGCACCCGTATTGTTTCCTGACATTCCTTTTTCTTTATGGCAATGGGTGTGTTTTGCGTTGATTGTTATCGTATCGGGGACTGCGGGCGATTTGGTAGAGTCATTGTTTAAGCGACAGCTTTCCGTAAAAGAGTCGGGATTTATTTTACCGGGTCATGGCGGAATCTTAGACAGATTTGACTCTCTTTTGTTTGTACTCCCATTTATTGTATTGTATTTAACCTTTATTTTATAGATTATTAAACATGAAAATACATAAAGTTGGTTATAGAATTATTTTATTGACGGTTCTCATTGTATTGTTATTGACGATAGTAATTCATTACGCTTTTTATCGGTTCGACACTCTTCGTTATCTGTTGTATTCAGCGGAGCTATTGATTTTGTTTTTCACTGTTCGATTTTTTCGGTATCCCAATCGGATTATTGATAAGAATGAGAATGCGGTTTACGCTCCTGCGGACGGGAGAATTGTGGTGATTGAAGAATTGTCCGAAAATAAATATCTGCACGACGACAGGATACAGATATCGATATTCATGTCGCCGATGGACGTACATGTCAATTTTTATCCCATATCGGGAAAGGTGGTTATCTGTGATTATTATGAGGGAGATAAAATAGTGGCATGGCATCCCAAATCTTCGGAGTTGAACGAGCATTCTTCTGTCGTTGTTGAGGATACAAAAAAGAGGAAGGTACTGATAAAACAGATAGCAGGAGCGATGGCACGTCGGATTGTCTGCAATGCAAAACAGGATGAAATGGTGGAACAGGGAGATGAACTTGGAATCATCAAATTTGGTTCTCGCGTAGACGTTTTACTGCCGACCACGGTTCGCGTGAATGTGGATATGAACGATAAAGTGGTTGCCAAGAAAACAATTTTAGCATGGTTTGAATAAAAATGCTTTGTCGGAACAAAAAGACAGCCGTCATTATTAAACAATTGATAATTGATAATTGATAATTGATAATGTGCCTGCGGACACAAACAATGCACAGCCGTCATTGCGACGGCGTAGCCGGTGGCAATCCAGAAATCCGCTTCCCAATCTGTCTTGAACTGTAATTTATCTGATTTACTTGATGGACTATGATTTTTCTTGTTCGCCGCTACCCATTGTCTTTTCCCCCAATCGCTACGCAATGACGGCGTGGGGATTTGCGTCCGCATGGCAATTCTCAATTTTCCATTATTTATGCTATCTTTGCACGAAATAAACGGGGAGGGTGATATTCGCCTGCGACGGTTTATTGAAGTGAGGTTCTTGTTTTGACAAGAGTTTTTTTATCAAACAATTACAGTATGTACAGTTTATATATTAAGGAAATAAAAGTCTTTTTAAATTCATTGATCGGATATTTTGTTATCGGCGTATTCTTGACGATTACAGGATTATTTTTATGGGTATTTCCGATGTCGTACAACGTTTTGGACAGAGGATTCGCCGATGTAAACGGACTGTTTGCATTAGCGCCCATTGTGTTTTTGTTGCTTGTTCCTGCCATTACAATGCGTTCATTTGCAGAAGAAAAACGGGTTGGGACAATCGAACTGCTGCTTACAATGCCTTTGTCGGACATGCAGATTATTCTTGCAAAATATTTCGCGGGACTAACCTTGGTGATTATCTCCATTTTGCCTACTTTTATTTATTTTCTGTCTGTCTATCTTTTAGGCTATCCCAAAGGAAATCTCGACTTCGGCGCTATATGCGGTTCGTATATCGGATTGATTTTCCTGGGCGCTGCCTTTACTGCTACGGGCGTCTTCTGCTCTTTATTGACCGACAGTCAAATTGTGTCATTTATTTTGTCGGTCTTGGTGTCTTTTATTGTGTGGTTGGGGTTCGATTTTGTGTATTCATTCGATGTCTTTGGTTCTTTTGGACAGGTAATCAAATGGTTCGGCATCGATCATCACTATATGTCCATTAGTCGGGGAGTGATAGATACGCGGGATATAGGTTATTTTATCACGGTAATCATATTATTTCTGTTATTTTCCCGTTTACGATTACAAAGTTTGAAATGGTAATTTTTTTAATAGCTTCGTCATGCAAGATCCAAAAGTGAAAAACATAAAACGGGAACACTTTATCCGTTTCGGGAGTGTTCTTTTATTGATTATTGCGTTCAACATCATTTCTGCATTTGTATTTGTCCGGTTCGACCTGACAAGCGAAAAACGCTATACTTTGTCGAAATCGACCAAAGACATGTTGCAGCATCTGGAAGACATTATTTATGTAAAGGTCTATTTAGACGGGAAAAATCTTCCGCCCGATTATGCAGAACTTTCATCCAAGACGCGGGAGTTCTTAGATGAACTGCGCGCCTATTCCGACCATATCGAATATGAATTTATCGACCCCGCACAGGGAAAAGACCCTCGCGAAATGAATGCTATCTATGGAGAATTGTATAAAAAAGGATTAACGCCTCAATCGATACAGTCGATGGACGCCGAAGGAGTAAATACCCGCTATGTAGTTCCGGGAGCGCTTATTTCGTATCGTCAGCGGGAAACGCCCGTCCCTTTGCTCGATACCGACGACGGACTTTTATACAATCGCGAAGAAATCATTAAATATTCGCTTGAGAAATTAGAATACAATATCGGCAATGCCATTCGCAGAATAACGCATCAGCAACAGGCGACAGTCGCTTTCTTAAAAGGACATGGAGAACTTTCCAATATCGAAGTCTTGAAAGCAGC
>JAISRU010000023.1 GCA_031273515.1 Bacteroidales bacterium
TATGACAAATTCAAAAGATTTTATTTATACGACAGGCGCATTGCTTAGACCTCAAAAGCTTACAGATATGTTCGGTAATGTGATTTGGATGTGGGCAGTAGCCGAATTTACCGATGACAGTTACAAAGACGACAATGTTTTTAATCCACCTGAAACCGCCCTTAACCTCGAAGAATTAGTAAAAGATGAAAATGATAGAGGATAACGGCAAGTAATATCTTTGTGAAGTAAAATTGATGGGCAAAGGAAATCCAGAAAGTGCAGAAATGATTTGCCAATAATTTTAGAGAAATTGTTTTGATGGATAACGACAAATGCATAGCAAGTTTTTTACGCATGTGACAATTTGAAATGCACTCATTTTAATACATCAATGCTGCAAATTGAACCGATGTCGTCTACAAGATAGCTCAGCCTTGTGGCAGAAAGTCTCAGCCATACGGCGGAAAGGCTCAGCCTTGTGGTGGAAACTCTCATCCATGCGGCGGAAAGTCTCAGCCATGCGGCGGAGAGTTTCAGCCATGCGGCGGAACGTCTCCGCCTTGTGGCGGAAAGTTTCAGCCATGCTGCGGAACGTCTCCGCCTTGTGGCGGAAAGTCTCATCTACATGGCAAAAAGTCTCAGAGACCTCTCGGAAAGCCTCAGCTATATGGAGGAAGACGCACCTGAACTCGTTTCTACAACCGCTGATTTGCCTCGAAATTAGCTTTGGCAAGTTGTCGGTTCTGTTGCGACGGAAGAATGTTTACGCAAAAACTGTGATTGGTTTGCAAATTCAGATTCAGCAGTTTATCTGCCAGCAGTTCGCCGCATTGGGTGATGAGTTTGATGACTTCGTTCACCTGTAAACAACCGATAATACCGGGCAAAACGCCAAAAATACCCACGACATGCGTCTGGGAAGCAATCATTTCGCGTTCGTCGGGAAACAGACAACGATACGTTGCTCCCTGTCGATAATTAAAGACGGCAAGTTGTCCGCAAAATCCGGCAACAGCTCCGTAAATCAGCGGTTTGTCCAAGCCGACACAGGTATCGCTAAGCAAATAGCGCGTCTTGAAATTATCGCTCGCATCAATTACCACGTCCATATCTTTTGCCAATCCCGAAGCATTCTCAGGACAAAAAATATCGCATACAGCTTCTGTTTCCACATCGGAATTGAGCGCTTGCAGACTTTTTTTCGCTTCTTCTGCTTTGCTGCGTCCGACCTGCGTTTCCCGATAGAGTATCTGTCGTTGAAGATTGTGAATCGATACCGTATCCGCATCGACAATGCGTAGTTTGCCAATGCCCGCCGCAACTAAATAAGTACAAATTGCCGAACCCAATCCGCCTGCGCCGACAACAAGAGCGGAAGTCTGTCCGAGTTTGCGTTGTCCTGCCTCGCCAATCTCAGGCAGCATTATCTGACGACTATATCTTTCCATACTGTATCGGATTAAAAAAATCGTTCCAGTCTTTCCAGACCACCTCGTATCCTTGCTGTGCGATTGTCTTCAACATTTCTTCCGGCGAACGGTTATCATTGACCGTCCACTGCGCCAATTCTTCTTTTTGACAATATCCTCCCGGTTCCGTTTTAGAGCCTGCGCTCATCGAAGTGATCCCCAACGAAATCATATTGTCGCGAAAAACGCTGTTCTCTCTTGTTGTGAGCGACATTTCCACATCGTTGTCGAAAATACGGAATGCCCATATCATTTGAGCAAATTGTTTGTCTGTAATGTGGAAGTCGGGCTGAAAACTGCCTTCGTGCGGACGGATGCGCGGAAAAGAAACGGAATAGGTACTTTTCCAATACTTTTTTTCTAAATACCGAAGATGCATGGCAAGAAAAACCGCTTCAATTCGCCAGTCTTCCAATCCGAGCAGTACGCCCAATCCTGTTTTGTGTATACCTGCGCAACCCAGACGGTCGGGCGTTTCGATTCGCCATTTGTAATCTTTTTTCTTTCCTGCGGGATGATAATGCGTATACCGATTGCGATTATAGGTTTCCTGATAGATGTATACGCCGTGTAATCCAGACTTTTGCAAACGCATATAGTCTTCTGTCGAAAGCGGTTGCACTTCCAACGATACCTGCTGAAAATAAGGTTTCACCAATTGCAGGGCATGTTCGATGTAATCTGTTCCGGCATGTACAGGCGATTCTCCTGTGAGCAGCAAAATATGTTCAAATCCCATTTGTTTGATGACCTTCACTTCGTTTTTGATTGCTTCGTCGGACAAAATCACTCGACGAATGGAGTTGCTGTGATTGAATCCGCAATAAATGCAATGGTTCAGACATGCGTTGGAAAGATAAAGCGGAATATAAAATCGGATAGTTTTGCCAAAACGTTTTTGTGTAGCCGTCCGACTTTGCCAAGCCATGCGTTCCAGATAATTTTCGGCGGCGGGAGATACGAGCGCTTTCATATCTTCTATGGTTGGATTGTGCCGATTGAGCGCCTGTTCCACGTCGGAAACTGTTTTTCGGTATATTTCTTCGCCTGTCCTGTTCCAGTCAAGATCGGCGACAGCATCGTAAAATGTCATTGATCAGTTTGTTTTATTTTTGTTGATTTGATTTCCAATTGCAATGCAAAAGTACTAAAATTTCGCACGAAACAGGGATACGGAGTAATTCTTTTGCTGCAATTTGTCCGACATACGATACAAAGAGAGCAGATTATGCGCTTTGGATAGACTGTCTTTGAGTATTTTAGACGAAATTTCAAGCGGGAGGAGATAAATCGCAAAATAAGTCGGACAGTTTGGAAAAAAAGTTGTACTTTTGCAGCAATGAAGATTAAGGATAAACAAAACAAAGAATAACGTATTAAAAACAGTGGTCGGAATGAGAAGATGCTATTTTCTATTTTTAATATTGGTATGTATGTCAAGCGCTGACATGCTTTATGCTCAGATAGGACGTCCGCGAGCGGTCGAGATTGGATTATTTGCCGGTCCGACTATTGACTGGAGTTCTACGGGTACGAGGGGATATAATAATGCAGGAATACGTCTTGGAGGCGTTTACGGTCTGAATGTGGATATTAATCTGGCACAGACGTCGTCCAATTATTTTTTCTCGACAGGCGTTAATGCTCGACATATTCGATACGGTTTTAAATTCACCGATAATTATATATATAAAGATGTAACTACAGGCGATGAGCAAACAATAGAGAGGGCAGAAGTTGTTTCGACGTTTACCACGACCTATGTTAGTCTTCCGACTGCCATTAAATTGAAGACCAATGAATTTGGACGATTTGTTGTCTTTGGACTTGTGGGATTGGAACACGGTATTGCGGTTTCGTCGAAATCGAACGACGAAGTTACGGATGTAATGAATGCTCGGACTATGAAGAAAACAGAAAAGAACGATCATTACAAGCATACGGCGATTTTCAAAGAGTCGCTGTACATTGTTTTGGGGACAGAATATATTATACAGGATCAGACAAAGATCACCTTTGGATTGGGATACGATCACGGATTTAATAATATGTTTCGGAAGAAATATACGAACACAATAACGTCGGAAGCTGTCAATATTCATACGCATCGTATAGAGTTTCAGTTCGGGGTTATTTTTTGAGAGAGAAGAAAGAAAAAAAGATAGAGGGCCATGTAGTTCAGCTGAATAGAACGTCAGATTCCGGTTCTGAAAGTCGGGGGTTTGAATCCCTCCATGGTCACAAAAACGAGTAAACAAGTAGACGAGTGGACAAGTGAACGAGAGCGCAAGCGATGCAAATACCCACGCCGTCATTGCATCGTCATTTTCCTCACCCCCTGCCCCTCTCCAAAGTTGGAGCGGGGAGAGTATTCATTGCGAATACAGGGGCGCACTTGTGTGTGCGTCCAACACCGAAGGTGTTTTCTTTTGATAACCCCGTACAAGCGTAGCGCAGTGCGGGGGCGAAGGGCAATCCTGATTCTACCCACAATCGAAGAGAAATGTCCCCGGAAACGCCCGTTTCTACCCACAATCGAAGAGAAATGTACCCAGAAACACCCGTTTCTACTCATAATCAAAGAGAAATGCACCCAAAAACGCCCGTTTCTACCCACAATCGAAGAGAAATGTACCCAGAAACGCCCGTTTCTACCCACAATCAAAGAGAAATGTACCCAGAAACGCCCATTTCTACCCATAATCGAAGAGAAATGTACCCAAAAACGCCCGTTTCTACCCCCAATCAAAGAGAAATGTACCCAGAAACGCCCGTTTCTACCCATAATCAAAGAGAAATGTATCTGTCTATAACGTAGTCATCGCAATGACGGGTGAAAATTCCCCTCCTTTGGAGGGGTAGGGGTGGTTTTCCTTGTCGCTTTGCGCTCTTGTCCACTCGCCTACTTGTCCACTCGTTAACTAATAAAAACAAAGTTATAAATTTGTTCACATGCGCCCGTATGTTGAGATACGTATTGTTTGGCACGCATCCCGATAGATTGCAGATTGTCTTTGTCTGCAAACAATTGAGTGATTACCAAATCTAATTCGACATAATTTGCAACAGAAAATGCTGCCGACAGTCCGATTAAATCCTTGGCTTCTTTGAACTTTTTGTAATTCGTCCCGAAGACAATGGGTTTTCCGTATGTTGCGGCTTCTAAAATATTGTGTATTCCTTTTCCGAAGCCTCCGCCTACATAAGCAATATCTCCGTATCGGTACAATGAATTGAGAATGCCAATCGTGTCAATAATAATAAGTTGAATGTTTTCTACAGACGTATTTGGACAAAGTTGCGAATACCGTATCATAGAGCATCCCTCGAAACATCTTTCTATTTCTTCAATATGTGCCTCGTGGACTTCGTGCGGGGCGAGGATCAAGCGAAAAGAATGTTCTTTTATCAACCGCGCAAGTAATTTTTCATCATTTGTCCACGTACTTCCTGCGACAATCATGTTCTCTTGACGCTTCATATCTGCAAAAACAGCAATCGGTTTGGCGTCGGAAACAAGTTTGGCAACTCTGTCGAAGCGGGTATCGCCGAAAACGACTGCCTGCGGAATCCGGTATTGACGCAATAACTCGACAGAGAATTGATCTTGCGTAAAAAAACAGCTTATTTGTCGCAGTTGCTTTCTGAACCATGCTCCATGCCACGCAAAATAAAATTGTTCGTGAGAAAAGATGCACGAAACAGAATAAAAAGGAATATGCTGTCTATATGCTTCCCGGATATAATTGTACCAGAAATCATACTTGATGAAAAAGATGTATTTCGGTTGAACAATCTCAATAAATCGTCTTGCATTGGAGGGAGTATCGTTGGGAAGATAGCAAATATAATCTGCCTGCGGGTAATTTTTCTGTATTTCGAATCCCGAAGGAGAAAAAAAGGTAAGCAGTATTTTACAGGAAGACTGTTTTTGTTTAAGGTATTCAATAAGAGGTCGTCCCTGTTCAAATTCGCCTAACGATGCACAATGAACCCATATCACATTTTCGTTGGAAAAACTTTGCAGGGAGAGTTGTCGCAGGATATTTTTTCGTCCGTTTACCCACAGTCGGGCTTTCCTGCTTTTCACAGACGCACAATGCGCCGCAACCCAATAAAGCAAAATAAATAAATTGTACAGCAATCGCATAAGTTCCCTATCTGTAATAAAATACGGCATTCGGATTATGACGGTAAAGCGGAATAATCCATCCTATTTTCAGTCCGATCATTGTTTCAAACAATTTCGCATTGTCTTTGCGCATCAGACTGAAATCGTATGCTCTTTGTCGTTTGGCAAAATTTTCATAAAACTCAATTCCTCCGTAGAGGCAAAACAGATTTCTTCGGTTCATGTGGGCATATCCGACAAATTGATATAAGGAAAAACCGATTGTCAGTCGGTCGTAGCCCTTTTTGTATTCGTCGACTAAAGAAAGGACTTTGTTTTCAGGATTTTTTATATTCATATAATGCTGAGTAACGCCTATGCCCATTTTGATCCATATTCCTGAATTGCGGTATCGTTTCGTTACGGGAATAACTCTTCCTGCTTGCAGATGAAAGGCAATGCCTCTAAATTCCACTTCGATATCATTTACAGCGACGCCGTTATTGCCAATAAAAAGTCCGTCGGAAGTAAGGTGTTTAAAGGCGCTGTCGATGACGCTTTCTTCTACCAATCCTCCAAAAAAATACTTGAACCCAAAATCGATAGACCAGTTGTTTTTCATTTTAACGGCTAAGTCTGCACCGATGGCAAAGTTATTCCCAAATTCTTTACGCAAATCCGCCATCACAAAATTGTAGGTGAAGTTGGGCGCTAAGAAGACAAATAATCCTGCCGAATCTGTTCTCGGCACACGCGTTTCTATCTGAGCATAAGCGCCTGAAAACAAAGTCGAGGATAAAATCAAAAACAAAATAAATCTTTTCATCTGAAAACAGTTTGTGATAAATAAAGTGAAACGAAATACATATAATCGTTGTTCATGCTTTTGCAATGCGTTTTTGTTATTGACTAACGGAAGTTAAGACAGGTTTATTTTATCAAGACAGCATTGGGAGATAAAAGTTCGGGAGCATTGTTTCCTGTTGCAAGCAAAGCAAACACGCATGGTTTTTTGTGAAGCTGAGGACAAACTGTTTGTCGCCATTGCTGAATGGTTTTTGTTTTGATGTATTCATCTTCACTGCTGATATTGCAGGCAAGGGAAAGAAAAGTATGCGACTTACAGGTTTTAAGGATTGTTTCAAACAGGGAATGATTTCGATAGGGCGTTTCGATAAAAAGCTGCGTTTGATGTTGCAGACCTGAAACCTGTTCCAAGTTGCGCAGTTTTGCGACGAGTTTTGTTTTCTCAGCAGGCAAATAACCGTGAAAAGTAAAATGCTGTCCGCACAATCCCGACGCCATCAAAGCCATGAAAACAGAAGACGGTCCTGCCAAAGGAATAATCCGAATGTTTTTCTCCTGAGCCAGCATCACCAATTCGCTGCCCGGATCGGCAATACAGGGAAGTCCTGCTTCCGACAGCATACCGATGTTTTGTCCTTGGAGAAGAAGCTGTATCGGTTCGTGCAGATTGAGCGTTGAAACAGTATGTTCGTTCAGAATATAAAATTGGCAGTCGTCAAGAGGAAAAGCAGGAATTATTTTGCGTAGAAAACGTCTTGCCGTCCTGATTTCTTCCACCACAAAAATCCGAAGCGTTTCGATAAGGGTCTGATTATATAGCGGAATAGTTTCCGTATTCTCGCCCAATGGAGTGGGTAAAAGATAGAGTATACCGCTTTCGTTTTGCATCGGCAGTCGCATTTACAGACCTAACTGTGATTTCACCCAATCATAGCCTTTTTCTTCCAGATCAAGAGCCAGATGTTTATCTCCTGTCATGGCTATTTTTCCTTCGTAAAGCACATGGACGAAATCGGGAATGATATAATCGAGCAGACGCTGATAATGGGTTATCACCAACATCGCATTGCGGTCGGAACGCAATGTATTGACTCCCTTGGCAACCACCCTCAGAGCGTCTATATCCAAGCCGGAATCAGTTTCGTCAAGGATAGCCATTTCAGGGTCGAGCATTGCCATTTGGAATATTTCACTGCGTTTTTTTTCTCCTCCCGAAAATCCTTCGTTCACCGATCTGTTCGACAACTTCGCTGTAAGTTCCACCACTTTTTTCTTTTCTTCCATCCGAGCCAGAAACTCTGTCGCCGTAAGCGGTTTTTCTCCCCGATAAGCGCGAATTTCATTCAGGGCTGTCTTCATGAAATTGGTCATACTCACTCCTTTTATTTCAACAGGATACTGAAATCCAAGAAAAATACCTTCTCTTGCGCGGTTTTCTATCGACAAATCCGACAGATCTTTTCCTTTGTACAATATGCGTCCTGCAGTTATTACGTATTCGTTTTTTCCTGCGATAGCGGCGGCTAAGGTACTTTTTCCGTTTCCGTTAGGACCCATCAGAGCGTGCACTTCACCTCGGTTGATAACCAGATTGACGCCTTTAAGTATTTCTTTTTCATGGATAGATACATGTAAATCAATTATTTCGAGCAACGCTGACATTCTTTGTTTATTATTTATGTTTTGGTCTGCAAAAGTACAACAAATAATTGACAATTTTTAGTCATGCCATGCGGACGAAGAAATTATTTCACAGAGTTCCACAGAGAAGACACGGAGAACACAGCGTTTTTCTCCCCTCTTACGAAATGGAGAGGGGAGAAGCGTCATTGCGAGAGCGCAGCGACGTAAAAAATAATCGTCCTGTTTTCAGGTAGTTACAGATGTCCCGTTAGGGACAAAATGTTGGTAGAAAACGGAATGCCAAACACCCGCCACCGTCCCGTCAGGGACGGAATGTGGGAATAAGATAGATATTGAGTCTGCCGAAATAATGTCAAAACAAAAAGCGGAATATGGTTGCGCAATACATTGGATTTCTGAAAAAAATTGCCGTTGAATATAATGAACGATATGTTTTCAAGCAACAAGCAACAAGCAAC
>JAISRU010000186.1 GCA_031273515.1 Bacteroidales bacterium
AAAATGTCAGCAAGTATTGCTCAATCTGCGGGAAAAATCACGACACATATTCTTCAGAAGATGAAGGATAATCATGAAAAAATAGCTATGCTTACAGCTTATGACTACTCAATGGCTAAATTACTCGACATGTCGGGCATTGAAGTTGTTTTGGTAGGAGATTCGGCTGCTAACGTCATGGCAGGACATAAAACTACACTGCCGATTACATTAGATCAAATGATATATCATGCGTCTTCTGTTGTTCGGGCGGTGGAAAAGGCGCTGGTAGTGGTCGATCTTCCCTTTGGGACTTATCAGGGAAACTCCAAAGAAGCATTGTGTTCGGCTATCCGCATCATGAAAGAATCGGGAGCGGATGCGGTGAAATTGGAAGGTGGACGCGAAGTTGTGGAATCAATCGATCGCATATTATCGGCAGGAATCCCTGTTTTGGGACATCTGGGATTAACGCCTCAGTCTATTAACAAATTCGGAACATACATCGTACGCGCAACCGAAAAACACGAAGCAGACCGTCTGCTCGAAGATGCTGTTCTTTTAGAAAAAAACGGTTGCTTCGGTATTGTTCTGGAGAAAATTCCTGCAAAATTGGCATCAGAGGTGGCTCATACAATCAAAATTCCCGCTATCGGCATCGGCGCAGGAGCAGATGTAGACGGTCAGGTCTTGGTTTTGCATGACATGCTCGGTATTACTCAACAGTTTTCTCCCCGTTTCTTACGCAGATACCATGATTTAAGTCAAGAAATAAGTCTTGCTTTAAAACGATATATTAATGACGTCAAATCACTCGATTTTCCAAATGCACAAGAACAGTATTAACCTTATTAACCGTGTCCGACAATCGTTTTTATTTGTCATACAGAAGAAATTACTTTATTATATTATTATAAACAGCTGAAAAATATTTTTATGAGTGAAAACATCAAACATGAATGCGGTATTGTTTTACTGCGGTTATTGAAGCCTTTAGAGTATTATGTTGAAAAATACGGCACTGCTTTCTGGGGGTTCAATAAGTTGTATCTGCTGATGCAGAAACAGCATAACAGGGGTCAGGACGGAGCAGGAATAGCGGCAGTCAAATTCAATGCCAAACCGGGATCTCATTATATCAATCGTATGCGTTCCAATTCGTCGACGCCTATCCGAGATTGTTTTACGCCCGTTTACGATACAATTCAACAAATAGCGGATGAAGCTCCTGAAAAACTGAATGATATTGGTTGGATAAAAGAAAATCTACAGTTTTCTTCCGAATTATTCTTGGGACATCTGCGCTATGGAACATTTGGAAAAAACGGTCTTGATACGGTTCATCCTTTTATTATTCACAATAATTGGATGTCGCGCAGTTTGGTTGCAGCGGGCAATTTCAATTTGACCAATACCGAAGAACTGTTCGACGATCTGGTGGCTCTGGGACAACATCCGATAGAAACCAGCGATACGATAACTGTTTTGGAAACCATTGCCAATCATGTCAATAAAGCCAATGACGATCTGTATAAAAAATACAAGGAAGAAGGACTGAGCAAATATAATATTTCCCGCAAGATACAAAAAGAGATGGATATTCAGCAGATTTTACAGGGAGCGTCTGCCAATTGGGACGGCGGATATGTCTTTTGCGGAATGCTGGGTCATGGGGATGCTTTTGTTTTGAGAGATCCTGTGGGTATTCGTCCTGCTTTTTACCATCAGGATGAGGAAGTTATTGTTATTACGTCCGAACGTCCGGCTATCCAGACCGCCTTTAATCTACAGACGGAAGAGGTGAACGAACTTCCTCCCGGATATGCCGCTATCATCAAGAAGGACGGCGCTTTTTCCATTAAACAGTGTAATCAGCCGCATCCTGAACCCAAACAGTGTTCTTTTGAGCGAATTTATTTTTCGAGAGGAACGGATCAGGATATTTACAAAGAGCGGGAGCGTCTGGGAGCGTGTTTGCTCGACGGCGTCTTGAAAGCCATAAATAATGATTTGATTAATACGGTATTTTCATATATTCCCAATACGGCATTGGTGGCGTTCAACGGGATATTCGACGCTCTGCGCGATCATTGCAATGAAATAAAAAAGCAGAAAGTGTTGAAAAATCAGGATTGTCTTACTCCTGAATTAATGGATAAAATTCTGGCTATCATGCCTCGTTTTGACCAGATCGCAGTGAAAGACGCCAAACTGCGGACTTTTATCACACAAGACAATCAGCGGGACGATCTCGTTGCTCACGTTTATGACATCACTTATGGCACGGTAACAAAGAATGTGGATAATTTGGTTGTGCTCGACGATTCTATTGTCAGAGGAACAACCTTGCGCGAAAGCATTATCCGTATGTTAGACAGATTGAATCCTAAAAAGATTGTCATTGCATCATCTGCTCCTCAGATACGCTACCCCGACTGTTACGGAATAGATATGAGTCGTTTGGGAGAATTTGTTGCTTTTCAGGCTGCTGTTGCCTTGCTCAAAGAAACGGAACAGGGCGATATTCTCAAGGATGTGTATCGCAAGTCAAAAGAACAGGAGAA
>JAISRU010000208.1 GCA_031273515.1 Bacteroidales bacterium
ATCTCCATTTGAAGCAAATCGGTCGTTTCTTGCATACGGTATTCCTCCATCAGTAAATCGGCTCTGGCAGAACGAATACGATAAGAACCTTCTCCCCATTGCGTAATGGGTATCTTGAGCGATACAATGGCTGAAAAAGAAGTCTTATCAAACAGCTTCGTATCATTTAACCATACGCCATTGAGATAATGATACCCTCCTGTAATGCCTAATTGAGGTAAAAAATCACTTCGGACTAAACTTATCTGTTGTTTTTTCAGTTCTATCTGTTTTTTGAGCAAAGCATATTCCGGACGAACCGTTACATCGGGAATTGTCGCAGGAAGCAAAGACAGCGTTTCATCGCTCAGCGTATCCGTTACGACAATGGACGTAAATAAATTCAATCCTATTACCATACACAAATTCATCTGAGCCAATCGTTTTCCGTTTTCGGCTTGTTTGAGCATCAGATTTGCTTCTCCTAATTTCACCTGCACTTTCATTCTGTCGTTTTCCGATACCATTCCTGTTTCCACGCCATTTTGAACGTCGGTCAGGATGTTAGCCACAGCTTCTTTGTATGCAACTGCCGTATTGTACAGCGCCGTTACCTTTACGTATTGCCAATATGCCTGATCGGTCTTGAAAAGGACTTCCGCCTGAGAGCGCGTTTCGTTTAACTGCGCCAATTGTCTTCCGGTTTTGGACATTCTGTATGCTGTAATGATTTTCCCGCCCATGAAAACAGGTTGTTCAAACTGCATTCCGACAAAGAAACTGTTGCTTGGTTTTACCTTTATATCCAAATCGATATAAATACCTTTATAAAATCGGTCAAGATAAGACAATACCTCGGCAGGCAAAGGATAACGACCTGTTAGACCGTTGATCGTACCGGGGATAGAGGTGTTATACATATCGTAACGTTTATTGTAATCGAACTCCCCCGTTGTAAACAGATACATTCCCTGTGCAAAGATACGGGGAAAAAAGTTTGCCCGATAAGCATTCACTTCATAACGCATTTTTTCTACCTGTATCTGCGCTATCCGAGATTGACTGTTATTCATACAAGCCATTATCCGACAACTGTCCAATGTCAGAAAACGTTGTCCATACAATCCCGAAGCGCTAAGCATCAGGCATACAAGCATACCGTATTTTATCTTTTTACGCATGGGATTTCGTTTCGATTTTTATTTTGAAAAAGAAAGCATACAAAACAGGAATAATCATTAAGGTGATTATCGTTCCTGTTATCAGTCCTCCCATAATGGTAACGGCTAAAGAACCGAAAAGAACGTCCGACAACAAAGGTATCATCCCCAAGATTGTTGTCCCTGATGCCATTACAACAGGTCTAAGACGGGAAGACGACGCCATTAACAAAGCATCCTGAGGAGGCGTCCCTAATGAAATCAGACGTGTGATTTCATCAAGCAGGACTACGCCGTTTTTAATCATCATCCCAATCAGTCCCAATGCTCCGACAATGGCAACAAATCCAAATTCTTTTCCGCTGACAAGCAATCCTCCTACAATGCCGATTGTCGCCAGAGGTAAACAAAGAAAGATGATTAAAGGTTTTTTCAGATCTTTGAACAGCATGATTAAAATAGCGATCATCAATACAATAGCCAGAGGCACATTGGCGAAAAGGTATCTTGTCGATTCGGCGCTTGCCTGTGCTTCGCCTCTCCACATCAGTTTGTATCCTTGAGGAAGCGGTATCTGTTCTATTTGTTTTTTGATGGCATTTCTCGCTTGGGCAGGCGTATAACCGAACATCGTATTGCATTGGGCGCGCATAGACCGTTGTCCGTTGTAACGACGTACAACCAAATCTTCCCACTGAAGTGAAACACCTTCACTTACCTGACTTAATCGCGAAGAGTTTGTTATTCCGGAAATCATGGCAGACATATCCTGTTTCTCCATCAATAAATCCATAACAGCTTCCTTATCAATAACCGATAACGAAGGTATCATCGACAGAACAGGAATATCGGATAGATTTTCAATTTGTTTGTTTTGGGCATTGACAGTCCGCAGAAAGAGCGGTTCGGACGTACTCCCGTTGTAATACGACCCTATTGGAACACCTTCCGTCCCCAACAAGAGCGACATCGCAATGTCAGAACGAAATACGCCCGCGCTCCGTGCCATTGGCTGACTGTAATTAACGGCAAGAACAGGCGATTGCATTCCCAGATCGTTTGTTACCAATGTGATGGACGGCTCGTTGCGCATAATTGCTTCTGCCTGTGCTGACAGATTTTTCAATACTGCCGGATCACTGCCTGTAAACATAACCTCTATCGGGAAAGGTTTATACATCAAGTTATATTGCTTGATGCGAATATAGGCTTGCGGATACTGTTCCGACAAGGTTTTTTGCAGTTCGGGCAATGCTTTAGCCATTGCTTCCGGAGAGGCAAAATCAACAATCAGTTCTCCATAGCTTAGCGAGGGTTCGGCAAAAGAACGGACAAGATTGTATCGAAAAGGAGTTCCTCCATAACTCGACGTAACATGTTTTATATCTTCACGGGAAAGTAATTGCTGTTCTATCTGTTCCAAATCGGTTTTCACCCGTTCGATACGGGTATTTTCAGGCATTTTGTATTCGATATAGGCTTGTTCGTATTTAAAGTCGGGGAAAAATCCCTGACGAACAAACTGAAATCCGAAGGCAGTCAATCCAAACAACAGCACAATCACGACCAATGTCGCTACACGATGCGAGAGCATAAACCAAAGCATCTTCCGAAACTGACGATAGAATTTTCCTTCAAATAATTCCTGAGGCGCATTTGTCTGTTTGATTTTCAAAAGGGAATCTGCCTGCATGGGAACCTGAACAAGCGCCAGCAGCCAACTGATAAACAGAGAAACACACAAAACAATAAACAAATCCCTGACGTATACTCCTGCCATGTCGGGAGAAAGAAAGATAGGAAAGAAAGCAAGGATTGCAATCAGGGTAGCGGCGAGCAAAGGCATAGCCGTCTTATTTGCCGTATTGACAAGCGAAAGCGGTTTTTTCATTCCCTGTTGCGTATCGGTCAGAATACCGTCAATCACGACAACCGCATTATCGACCAACATCCCCATAGCCAGAATGAGAGAACCCAACGAAACACGCTGAAGTGTTCCGTCGAACAAATAAAGCAGGGTAAAAGATCCCAAAACGGTGATCAGCAGACTTGTTCCGAGTATTACTCCGCTGCGAAACCCCATGCTAAGCATCAGGACAAGAATTACAATGACAATGGATTCAATCAAGTTTATCAAAAATGTATTGATAGCGTCGTCCACGCGGTCGGATTGAAAAAATACTTTATGATAATTAATTCCCAGCGGAAGACGTCCTTCGTTTTCCATGCTGGATAAATGCGTTTCGACCCGTTGTCCTACTTTGGTAATATCGTAGCCGGGCGCCATCGATACGGCAAGTCCGATAGCAGCTTGTCCGTCGTAACGCATACTGTTACGCACCGGTTCGACAATACCGCTGTAGACAAAGGCAATATCTTTAAGTCGCAACCTGTCTTTTTCATGTCCTTTGATAAGCAGATTTCCTATGTCGTCTATATGTCGATAACTGTCGGTGATTTTCAAACGAATTCGGCTGTCGCCACTGTTGAAATAACCCGGATATACCACCTCGTTCTGATTTCGAATGGTAAGCAGTAATTCCAAAAAATGAATGCCCAGACTTGCCATGCGATCCTGTCGGACGTCGATGTAAACGCATGGTTTTTGTTCCCCGTATGTAATTACCTTGCCCACGCCTTCCACTGTCTGCAGTTCCTGTTTGAGTTTGTTGACATAAGCGTTAAATTCGTTATCGTTGAACCCGTCGGAAGTTATCGCATAAAAAAGACCATATACATCGCCAAAATCATCCATGACGACAGGCGTTCGGGCTTCGGGGGGCAATGCGGATGCGGCATCGGCAATTTTGCGGCGCAAGATATCCCAATGTTGCTCAATCTCTTTTTCGGGCAAGGTTACATCCAAGGTTACCTGTATAATTGATACGTCGTTGCCTGATTTGGATTCTACCAATTCTACTCCCGTCATGGAGCGAACAGCTTTTTCCAAAGGATCGGTTACCTGTAATTCTATTTCATGGGCAGACGCTCCGGGGTAAATGGTAACGATCTGAGCAATACGGATTGTTAATTCAGGGTCTTCCATTTTACCCATTTTCACAAACGATAAAATACCGCCTACGAACATTATCAGCATCAGAAACTTAATCAGCAGTCGGTTCTTTAAGGCTATTTCCGATAGACTCATTATAACAATCCTCCTGCGTTTGTATTGCTTATTGTCGGCAGAGGTTTTACTTTCATGCCTTCTTTAATCGAATGAACGCCGGCAGAAACAACCCTCTCTCCCGACTGCAATCCCTGACTGACAATCAGAAAACCGTCTTTTTGAATTTCAGCTACTTCTATCTGACGCATCTCCAAAGGTTTGTCGTCCGAAAGAAATACCCACACATACGTATTGCCGTCTTTTTCAAACAGGGACGAAAGCGGTATTTTGTACAATGACTGTTCTTTTGTGTGAAACAGGATTGTAACCTCTGCGCTCATTCCTGCCGCCAGATTGACGCTGTCGGTTTTTGTAATTCGGAACACCATTTTATACAATTGATTTGCATTTCCTTGCGGAGATAATTCCAATAATTCCAAAGGGAGTTTCTTATCCGGATTGACCGATACATTTGCTTCGAACTGTTTGAAATCGTTTCTGCGGGCATAATCACGGACGGGCAGATTAATCTCCAAGACCCAATCTCCGCTTCCGATCATGGATATTACGGGCATTCCGGCGCCGACGGTTTCACCTGCTTCGTGTATATTTCTTCGGATATAGCCATCGAAAGGCGCAGTAAGACGGGTATCCGCCAGTTGATTTTTATGTGCATTGTATTTTGCCGTAATTTGTTCTAATCCGTAGACGGCTTTTTCGTAATCGCTTTGGGTTGCGCTGCCTCGTTTGTATAATTCGACGACACGGTCTGCGGTAGCTTTTATCTGACTGTATTCTGCTTCGGTAGCGGAGAGTTGTATGCGATAATCTCGTGAGTCTATTTCTGCTATCAGGGTTCCTTTTCGGACATAAGCGCCTTCTCTGTGCGGAATAAGTGCAATCGTTCCTGCCACGCGAAAGGCTAAATTCACGTCGGCGTCGGAACGTATTTTGCCCGGATATACCGACTTCTGTTCACCTTGACATAATTCTACCGTATCAATTTTTGCTGTTCGGACAATCTGTTCGCTCTCCGGAACTGTCGGTCGGTTACACGACAAAAACACGATTGAAACAACAATCGGTATCAGCTTGGAAGAATAAATAATCGCTCTCATCTGTTTATTTTTGTTTCATTATTAACGGGGAAGATTGTCGTTATCGTATCCAGTATTGATTTCTTCCCAGAATACCCTGTTTATCTAACGATCCTCGCAATTTGAGTTTCTTTGTTTTGCTATCGAAAGTAATTGTTCCGTAGTATTTTTTTCCTGTTTCGGGATCAAGCACATAACCATCTTTCAGAGAGCCGTTTTCTTCTTTCATTGCACGAATTATCAGCATCCCCAGAACAGCTTGTCCTTTATCGCTGCCTTCGCATTTAGTACATACGGCGTCGGCATATTTGTACATTTTCTCGATTTTCCCATAGTACAGTCCATTCTTTGCCTTGTATATCCTGACCATTGCCCTTACTTCTCCTGTTTTGTCGTCTATTGTCTTCCAATTTCCGACGATAGAATCTATCTGAGCAGAGGCAGAATATCCTGTTGCTAAAAAAACAAAAACGAGACTTTGCAAAAACATTCTCGTCGACATACAATAAAACAGATGCATCAAATCAAGCATATTACTTACAATATATGAAAATCAAACAAAAAACACACTCATGGCTTTTATTACCACAAAAATAATGCCCGTCGGAAAACAATTCTCCCAAACTCTGACTTTGAGTAAACGAACGAATAACTTAACAAATAAACAAGGAAAATTGTTTAGTGTACAAGTGAACAAGAGCGCAAAGCGACGCAAATACCCACGCCGTCATTGTAAGTCTCCACCCTGCCGCCGTGTCGTCAGGGAAAAAAGAAGGATGACGTGGGATGATTTCCCTTTGGAGAGGTCGTTGCAGGTGAATGTCCTACGGACAATATGGTTGGGAGAGGCATCGCCTTTTCTATTGATATGTATCCCCTGACGGGGAAACTCATACCAAATTGCTATCAAATAGTATAAAAAAATTGGTATAATATTCTGTTAATCACGGATTAATGTGTTTTGCCATAACTATAATGGCAAAGGTTTGGTATCAAATGTCCGTAGGACATTCATATCAATAGAAACGCATGAACACCATAGAAACAAATCCCCGTAGGGGATTCACAGCATTAGAACAGCATATTTCGACCAAAAGAAATCTTCCCACGATAGAAAAAGCAAATTTGTAACTATCTGAAAATAGGACGATTATTTTTACGTCATTGTAAGCGTAGCGACGTGGCAATCGACGAAGCGAGTGAGAGCAGAGGCAAACTTGTTTGACTATGCCGAACCGCAAGGGAAAGGCGAAGCCAATCCAGAGTATTCGTTCGTAATCTCCTTTGTACATCATTTGTATTTCTATTTTTCTGGATTGCCGCCGGCTACGCCGTCGCAATGACGGCTGTCTTTATATAATCATCCCCTTGTGTGTCCAAATTTATTTTGTCATGGGTGTTTCTATACACATCCTTTCCGACATGTATAGAAAACAGGCTTTTTCGATACATATTCCGGTGGAAGTGTATGCAAACCGTCCGATTTCCATACAAATCAATATCCAACAGTAATTTCGGAATTTTATAACTCATATATCTATTTTATTATTAATAGTTTTATTTCTCTATTTCCCTCTCCACCATTTCCTTCGCATCCTCCAGCAACCTTTCACTTTCCCTGCGAAGGGCAAAACTTTGGGTGATTAACTCCGCTATTTGGCATTGAATTTCGACGTCAATAAGAGGGATATACATCTTTTTTATTAACGAAAGTCAAATCGGGATAATAGTTTTGCTGTTCGGCAAGAATTATATTGTAACCTGCTTCTTCGGCAAACTGTATGATTTGCGGGAAGACATGTATTTCAAGTATTTTTGAAACAATTTT
>JAISRU010000225.1 GCA_031273515.1 Bacteroidales bacterium
CAACCAAATAAAAAGAAAATCATGTTAATCAGTTAATCGACGCACGAAGCGAGAGCAGAGACAAACTTGTTTGTCTTTGCCGAGCAAGAAGGAGAAAGGCAAAGCCAATCAGACGGATATTGAGCTTGTCGAAATATAAATCAGCGTTCAGACAAAAGCGTCGCTTGCGTCATTTTCACACTCAAGTTTTTCAATTTTCAATTAGACGTTAGTCCAACATCAGGCTCATATACGGATGCTGTTGGGGGAAAAGATGATATTTCTGGGGAAGTTTCTCGGTCTGATAACCAAACAGGAGTTGCGTCAGCAGATTGACGTCTACATTGAAATCACAACTCCCGTTTGGTAGACGGATGCAATTTCCTCTGTCAAGACGGAAAATTCCGTTGTTGTCTTCAATCTGATTGTCAGAAACCTGTATCGTGATTTGTAATTGGTCGTAACAGGAGGCATACAATTGTAAGGCTTTTTCTGTATGAATGATCCGCGCCATACCGTGAAAGACAGCGTTATCTGGATTGGTAACAGCTTGCCGCAAGTCAATTTCCGACGTGTTGAAGCGTCTGAATGCGGCATACAACAACTGATTCCGTACAACCGCCGACTCCGACAACATCTCTTTGATAACCAATCTGCCCCTCAATGGAGGATAACAAAAACATATCCCGACTGTCTCCCCCCGTCGATAGCAAAGTAAAATACTGCCCGATCCCAAACGAACATCTTCCCAAATAACCTGAAAATCATCCCTGTTTTTCAGAACAGTCAAGTTCTTTCTTCTGGAATGCCGCTCAAAGAAACAATAAGCATCATCTTTGTTTGCGTCGTTCATCTCCACAACAGAAAAATCTTCCGAAAAAGGAGTATCCTCCAAAAATACAGACACCGAAGCATATTCAAAACAAGGCGTATATCCCTGTTTTTGGTAATAGGTTGTCAGAGATGATTCCTGCGGAATAAGGATCGTGAACACAATTCCTCTTTTCCTCATTTCTAAAAACGATCGAGTAAGTAATTTCCCCATAATGCCTTGTTGTCTGTATTGCGGAAGCGTCGCCGCACCGGAAATGTAAGCCGTCGGACAAACCGCATCGCAATAATTCAGCTCGTAGGGAAGCATCTGCATACAGGAAACAACTTTGTTGTCGCACAAATAGATCAATGTATTTTCGTCCCTGTATATCTTGTCGAAATACATCGAGATAAATTGCGGCGGATCGTCGGGAAAGGAAGTCTGCCAGATACGGATAATGTCCTCTTTATGCGCTTTGTCGGCAAATGTAATCATTGTAAAACAGCATTGTATTTCGAGAGAAGTCTGACGGGATAATAAGAAAGTTTTGCTTTGCGCAGTCCTTCCACGCCAAGGTCTTCCTCTCTGTTTATATAGGCGTAGTCCGACGCCTGATCTTTGAGAAACAATTGATTAATCATAGGATATGAACCCTCGTATTCCGACAGCGCTTTCTCGATGCAAATGTCGAAAGTGGTATGGTTAATGGGTTGTCCGAGCGTAAAAGCAATCACTTTTTCGTCCACCCGCAACACGCCTCCTTTGAGTCCAAGTCGCCCAAAGAGTTGCAGGGCTTTTCGGGTAGCACAGGTCTCGCTTGCCAATGTGCTGTTGCCGTGCAGACAATGTACCTCTGCCCATTGACGGTGCATTTCTAAACATTCCGCAATATCGTTGTCGGTCATGGCATGGTAGCGGTAGTTGTAGGCGCTTTTGAATTTGTTGATGTGATTCCGTTTCGACTGATATTTCTTTCCCTGCAACAGGATCAGATCCTGCGTATTGTACAGATAATCGGAATAATCCGAAGAAACAGAAAACGCAAATCGGTCGGGATAATCCTTTTCCAACATTGTTTTCATTTCTTCGGTAATATTGATCATGCTGAAAAGCGTCTTTTGCAGCTGTGCATAATCTATCAGTTTATCGATTACCGTTTTAGTATTTCCATTTCCAAGCGGAAAATTAAAATACGTATGCGTGTCTATCTGAGAAACAATAACCAGCATTCCGTCTACAAAGCTGTAAGCGGGCGAATAGAAGCTGTTCCAGATAATCATGTTGGTGAACGTGAAATTACACAGAGGATAAGGTATCTGCGACAAAACAGGCTGCAATACGGATTTATCTTCTAATTTGACAAGTTTGAATAAAATCATTTATATAATACTGAATTAAGTTCTTAACAAATATCATGCCTTCCCGACATGTTCTTTGCGTAATAAGTCGTTAATTGTTTTCACGGGGGTGAAGGTCGAAAGCGGGACTTCTACAAAGACCGTCAGCCAGTCGGACATGGCGCCGTTCCATAATCCCGGATTCTCGATAGCGCGCAACGGTTTTCCTTTGTGCGATTTCTCGGACGTAAAATAACGGGAATGATCGACATAATCGTTCAAGTTGAACCATTCTCCCCGATGATCCCTGAGCGAACAAGCCAAATCGACAGGATTAAAATATTCGGATTTGTTCAATATTGCTTTTTGTCTTGGATTGCGAAGGTCTATTTCCGACGTTTCCACAATCTGCAAAGAAACTTCTCCATTGGGGTGTTTTATCCAGAAAGGACCACCGCCCGGTTCGTTTTCCCTTTGTACAACGCCACAGACCCGTATGGGACGATGCAGCAGTCGATACAAATAATCCCGTTTCTCTTCCAAAGAAAGTCTTCGGTACATTGACGAGAAACGCATGAAAAACATTTCCTGCAAGAAAGTTTCCGCCTGAGTGATCTTTTCTTGTGAAAGCAATTGTCTGTCGAAATCTTTCAGCAATTCAAAGACCTTGCTTTGCAGAGAAAGTAAAAAAGACAGCAATAATCTTTTGTACAGAATCGTGTCTGATTTATAGACGTCCAAAGTAACATTGTCAATATTTTTTATCATGACGATGTCAGCTTTGAGCGAGTTCAGGTTGTCGATTAGACTTCCGTGTCCTCCCGGACGAAAAACAAGCTGACCGTTTGTATCTCGAAACGGTTCATTATTCATTGTAAAGGCGATGGTGTCGGTGGAGCTTCGCTGAACGGAAAAACGAATATGATATTCGACGTCAAATCTTTTTTGATACAGCGGAAGTATCTGGGTACAATGCGTTTGAAAGGCGTCCAAATGTTTGTCGGAAACGGTAAAATGCAGATGTGCAGCAGCATCTTCAGTGCAGATATATCCGGGAGCTTCCATCAGATGTTCTTCGAATGCTGTTCGGGCTCCGTCGGGATAACGGTGAAAAAGAACTAATCCCTTGGGAATATTTGCATAATTCAAGCCTTTGGGTTGGAGTAGATACCGCACAACGCGAGGATAATCTTTGTTATCCAGTAAGACGTTCATCCTTGGATCCAGACGGGGCATTATTTTGCTTAGCTCTTCGTAGAAAGCGAATTGGGATAAATGTTCCAAAAATTGCAGGACAGAAGCAGACATCGGTTCATTGCAATTTTTAAGGTGATTTCTGTTGAGAATTGGGAGCAAATCCTGAAACATACGAGTAGCCGCTCCTGATGCAGGCACAAATTTCACAATTCTTTTGCTTGTTATCTGTTCCTGATAGTGATTGAGAAGATGAGTTTTCTCAAAGCCTGTAATAGAGAATACTCCGTCGGACAACAAAGCGGGTCTGAGCAATTCGACGTTTGTTTTTTCCTGATTTACAAACAATAACTGTCTATTGACAGCGTCTTCACTGATACCGTGTTGCCGGATTTGTGCCAGCTCTTTTTCCGAAAAGATATTTTTTGTCATAACCGTTAAATTCGAGATACAAAAGTACTAAAAAAATTGAGAATTGAGAATTGAAAATTGAAAATTGAAAATTGCGCAAAGCGACGAGGATTGTTTCCCGCAGAATTGTTCTATCGTCTACTTGTTTACTTGTTTACTTGTTTACTTGTCTACTAATAATCATGTCCATCAGTTAATCGACGCACGAAGTGAGAGCAGAGGCAAACTTGTTTGCTTCTGCCGAGCAAGAAGGAGAAAGGCAAAGCCAATCAGATAAATCAGAGTTCAAGACAAATTTCTCTTGGACTACAAAATAAAGACAAACAATTTCCGTTCTTAGGATTATGTAACGGAATTTTATTACAATATAATAATAAATTGAAAAATAGAAAGATAACGACTTTGTTTTTTCTGGGAAGTCTCGTTGTGTTGGGTAGTATAATGTCTTGTACGACAAAGAAAAATACTTTCTTCTATCGAGCATACCACGGAACAACTGCCCGATTTAATATCTACTTCAATGGCAGTGAAAGCTATAAAGAAGCTGAGGAATTAATTAATACGTCGGTTCGGGATAATTATACGGCTATTTTGCCTGTATTCCCCATACCTCTGAAGACCGAAGCCCTCAAAGCGTCGGCTCAGTTAGACCGAAGTATCGAAAAAGCATCCAAAGCTATCAAAAAACATTCTATGTTCATCAAGGGAGTAGAATACTGTAAACCTATCGACGACTGTTATTTACTCATGGGTCAATCGTATTACCAGCGACAGGATTTCAGTGATGCGCTAAGCGTGTTTTCGTATATTATCAATACGCATCCCAAGGGGAATGTCTGGTCCAATGCTCATACGTGGAAAGCTCGGACAAATCTCGCTATGGGACGTGTCGGTGAAGCAGAAGTTCTTCTGGAAGAAGGACGTTTACCCGTCGCAAACAGCAAAAACGAAAAATATAAACAACATTGGGAAGCTACTTTTTCGGAGTTTCTGCTGATGCAAAAAGATTATGAACAGGCGACCATCTACCTTGTCGAACTGCTCAAACACAAACACATGAAGAAAGATTTCAAAACACGTATTCACTTCATACTCGGACAAACTTACCAGCTTCTCGGACAACGCAAAGACGCCGCCGAACATTATACGGTTGTCTTGAAGAGGAATCCGGTGTATGAAATGGACTTCAATGCGACTATCAATCTGGCTCTGTGCGGAGGAAGTGATAAAAAATCCAAAAATACGGCAAGAGAAAAACTCCAGAAGATGCTCAAAGATGGAAGAAACGAACAATACAAAGATCAGATATTCTATGCATTGGCACAATTGGATTTGCGCGATGAAAAAATGCAGGCTGCCATTAACAATCTGGAAGCCTCTGTTTATTGGAGCATCAACAATCCCTACCAAAAAACTGTGTCGGCGCTGGAACTTGCCGAAATCTATTTCGACAACAATCAGTTTGTCGAATCCCAGAAATATTACGATACCATTGTAACTATTATTCCGGCGACTTTCCCCAATTATACCGAAATAAAAGATCGATCAGTGATCCTTAAGAACTTAGTAGAAAATCTTTTATTGGTCAAAACGCAGGACAGTCTGCAACGCATCGCCGCTATGGACGAAAAAGAACGTCTTGTTTATATCGATCAGCTAATTGCCGATTACAATCTGCGCGAACAGGAACGAATTGCAGACGAAGAAGAAAAAGCCAGAATGATGGAAAATACCAAAAAGACTTCCGCCGGCAGAACCTCTTCCGGAACAGGGACATGGGTCTTTTATAATCCGACACAGATGCGATTGGGATCGCAGGAGTTCCGTAAACGCTGGGGAAATAGAACCTTGGAAGATTACTGGTTTCTTAGCGACGTCGAACTGATGGTTTCCTTTGACGATAATACTGCCTCAACCGAAGACAATGCAGAAGACGGTAACGAAACACAATCAAAATCTGCTTCGACTTCCAGCAGAACGTCCGACCCCCAAAGTCGAAAATACTATCTGCAAGACCTTCCCACAACAGAAGAACAAATACAGACTTCCAATGAATTAATCGCTACCGGACTGTATAATTCCGGCATAATATACAGCGACGATCTGTACGATTATCCAAAAGCGATTGCTCAATGGGAAGAGTTTTTGAAGCGTTTTCCCGAACATAAATTAAAAGCTCCGGTTTGTTTTCAGCTGTATGAAACTTATGCCTATCTGCAAGATGCGGAAAAGAGCGACTATTACAAAAATATAATCCTTCAGCAGTTTCCCAACAGCAATTATGCGCGCATCATACAAGACCCCGATTACTATAAAGAATATGAACGTCGGCAAAAAGAAAGCGAAACCTTCTATGTATCGGTCTATAATGCTTACGAACAGGAGGATTATGTCAATACCATTCAGCTGGCAAATACAGGACTTGAAACATATCCGTCTTCGCCCGTATCGGCTAAATTCGATTATCTCAAAGCAATCTCGCTTGGGAAATTATACGGCAATGATACGCTGATACCTCTTTTAACGGCAATCATCAAAAATTATCCGACCACCGAGATCGATACCGCCGCAACCCAACTGCTTGAATATTTAAAACAACTTCAATCTCAACAACCGATTGCTACGCTGTCCGATACAACGACGGGAATACAGGAAAGCGGTCCCGTTTATACCTATAACGAACAAAGTTTTCACTTTATCATTATTATTGCTAATATCAAAGAAGTCAAAATCGACCAGCTAAAAGGACATCTGAACAATTTCGACAAAGAGTTTTTCCGTCTGCAGCAATTTGATATATCCAGCTTTTATATTGACGATGTGCAGCAAATGGTTACCGTATCTCGATTTGACAACAAAAGCAAAGCAATGGACTATTATCATTTGCTCACAACGGATACAAAATATGTCGGTTATCTCCGAGATACGCCCAATACAAAAGTATATGCCATATCGGACGCCAATTATACTGCATTTTTCAGACAAAAGGATAAACGAGCTTTATACGACGCCTTTTTCAAAGAATATTATTTAAAATAACGTCCGCATAAAAACAACTCAAAATGAATAACGAACAAATTGATATTACGCAATTCCGACCTTTTGGTAATCTGGAACTGATTGCAGGACAAATGGTAGAAGGTTTTATTACAGGTCTGCATAAGAGTCCTTTTCACGGCTTTTCGGTTGAATTTGCAGAATATCGTCCTTATAATACAGGTGAATCGACCCGCAATATCGACTGGAAACTATACGGAAGAACCGATAAATTGTTTGTCAAACAGTTTGAAGAAGAAACTAATTTGCGTTGTCAGATTATCATCGACGCCTCTTCTTCGATGTTTTTCCCAAAACGGAAAAAGTTATCGCTCGAACATCCCAATAAAATATATTTCTCCGTCTATGCTGCTGCGGCGATCATGCAAATCATGAAACGTCAGCGGGACGCCGTCGGACTGTCTTTGTTTTCCGATAGCATTCTGTTTCACAGTCAGGCGAAGTCGAGCGCTATTCATTTAAAGTCGCTCTATCACGAACTTGAACCTTTGCTGACGCCTCTTCCCATCGGAGAACAACACAATACCGATATTACCAACAGTCTGCACGAAATTGCCGAACGTATTCACCGGCGTTCGCTTGTAATTATTTTCAGCGACGTCTTCGACAACAGCAAACCCGAAGATTTGTTTCTGGCGCTACAGCATCTAAAACACAACAAACACGACGTTATCTTATTTCATGTCTATGATAAATCGCTGGAGATAGATTTTGAATTTGATAACAAACCTTATAAATTTATTGACGTCGAATCGGGCAATATGCTTAAAGTCAATGCGGGCGAGATAAAACCCCATTACAAAAAAGCTATTCAGGCATTCAAAAATGAACTGAAAGTCCGCTGCGGACAATATCAGGTCGATCTGGTAGAAACCGACATCAATCAGGGATATCATCAGCTTCTGCTTACCTATCTGCTCAAACGTCAGCGTCTATTTTGATAACAAAACAATTCCTTATACACAAACTAAAACAGTACGAAAATGAAAAGAGTATTTATTATAAGCATTATCATCACTATCTTTTTACCTTTTGCCCAAGCCGACGAAGGGATGTGGCTTCCCTATCTGTTAAAACAGTTGAATGAAAAAGACATGCAGTCGAAAGGATTGCGAATATCTGCCGACGATATTTACAGTATCAATCAGGGAAGTCTGAAAGACGCCGTCGTCCTGTTTGGCGGAGGATGTACGGGTGAAATCGTATCCGATCAGGGACTTTTACTCACCAATCACCATTGCGGATACGGAAGAATACAGGCGCACAGTTCGTTGGAACACGACTATCTGACCAATGGTTTCTGGGCGATGAATAAAAGCGAAGAGTTGCCCAATCCCGGATTTACGGTTACGATGCTCATTTCCATGTCCGACATAACAGCGGAAGTCCTCAAAGACGTTACCGAAACCATGAGCGAAACGGAACGCAATAAGATAATCGAAAAAAACAGTAAACAGATCATTGAAAAAGCCACAGAAGGAACGCATTATCGGGCGACAGTCAAGTCTATTTACAATGGAAATCAGTATCTTTTGTTTGTCAATGAGGTTTTTGAGGACATACGTTTGGTTGGCGCTCCTCCTTCGAGCGTCGGCAAACACGGAGGCGATACCGATAACTGGATGTGGCCAAGACATACCGGCGACTTTTCCGTCTTCAGAATTTACGTCGGAAAAGACGGAAAACCTGCTCCTTATTCCAAAGACAATGTTCCGTATAAACCCAAACGACATCTGTCTATTTCCGTCAAAGGAATTGAACCGAACGATTTTACGTTCGTCTTCGGATACCCGGGAACAACAGAACAGTTTCTTACTTCATGGGCAGTGGAATTAATACAAAATCAGACCAATCCCATTGCGATAAATCTGCGTACTCAGCGTTTGGACGTCATCAAAAAATACATGCAGGAAGACCGGCTGACCCGTATTCAGTATGCGGCAAAAGCGGCGTCAATCGCCAATGGCTGGAAGAAATGGATTGGAGAAAATAAAGGACTGATACGTCTGAATACAATCGAAAAGAAAAGAACGTTAGAAGCTGAATTTACTCAATGGATCGCCAAAGACAAGACACGACAACAGACTTATGGCGATATCTTACCGCAATATGAACAATTGTACCGACAAACGGCGCGCTTGTCCAAAGAAGACTCTTATTTCAGGGAAGCGGTTTACAGCATTGAAATTGTACGCTTTGCATGGGCTTTTGTTCCTTTGGTAAATCTTCTGGGTTCGGCAGCGTCGGCAGATAAAATCGAAGAAGCGATTAATGCGCACGCAGGTCGTATCGAAGGTTTCTTTAAAGATTATAATCCGACGTTGGATAAAGAAATCTTTGGTTTGCTGATGCAGTCTTACTATGACAATACCGACAAATCGAGTTTTCCTCCGCAGACAGAGAAACTGTTGAAGTCCTATAAATACAATCTGAAAGCGCTTGCCGACGATATTTATTCGAAATCGATTTTCCTGCAACCGGATAAACTGCGCAGTCTGCTTGAAAACAAACCTGCGAAAATTGTGTCTTCTTTGGAAAACGATCTCTTGTTTCGTCTTATCAGACCTGTCTTTGCCAATTATATACAGACGATTGCTTCCGAATTAGACCGTCTGGAAACGCAAATCGACAGCTTAAATCGTCTTTGGACAAAAGCCCTCATGGAAATGCAATCCGACAAAACGTTTTATCCCGACGCTAATCTGACGCTGCGGGTTACTTACGGGAAAATAGACGGATACCAACCTGCTGACGGCGTCAGCTATAAATACTACACGACGCTCAAAGGGATTATGGAAAAAGAAGACCCTGAAATATACGATTATGCCGTTGATCCCAAGTTGAAACAACTATATCTGACAAAGGATTACGGCAGATATGCCATGTCAAACGGCGAGATGCCCGTCGCTTTCATAGCGACCAATCATACGACGGGCGGCAATTCGGGAAGTCCTGTCTTAAATGCCGACGGACACCTCATCGGACTGAATTTCGATCGTTGTTGGGAAGGAACAATGAGTGATATTGAATATGATGCGGATCAATGTCGCAATATATCGGTGGACATTCGTTATTGTCTGTTTATCATGGACAAATTCGCCGGCGCAACACACCTCGTCAATGAAATGACAATCGTTGAAAATTGAAAATTGAAAATGGCAATGCGGATGATTTATTAGTAGACAAGTGAACAGGTAGACAAGTGGACGATGGAGCGTTATTTTCTACAATATTCTGCGGAAAACAATACTCGTCGCTTTGCGCTCTCGTTCACTTGTTCACTCGTCTACTTGTCCACTAATCATCCTGTAAATCCTTTAATCCTGAAAATCCTGATAAAATCAACACGAAAAGAGGACTTATAGCGTGTTCCTGCTTTATTTTACGGAGATTTATCCCGCTCAAACTTCACATACGGAAGATTTTTCTTGAGTTTGACGTCTGCTCTGAAACATATTTTACGAGCCTGCACACGGTGTGGAGTACATTCTTCGGGAGTGTCGAAGCCCGCACTCGAGGCAGATAGACTAAAAATACCTAATCCGTCTATACTTACGTTGTAGCCGTTGTGCAGATGTTCTTCTATCAGACTTACCATACCTATAACCGTTGCATATACATCACTTTCGGTCAGAGAAGAATTATGGGTCAGCGTTTTAGCTATCTGCATCAGATCGATTTGTCCGCGCAGTACCGGAACCGCATAGTATTTGATACCAAGACGCTTATTGATGTTATCCGGTTTACTTTTTACTCTGTATTTAGTGCTTGTCCGAAAACTCTTGTTCTCAAAAAAAGCAACATATAACTAATTGATATAGACATATTTTACAAATATTATATGACGAATTTTTATCCCGAATCTTTTGCATATATATTCGAATCTTTGAATGATTTGACTTCTTTGAGTGAACTTTATAATACTAACGATTTCAAAGTACGTATTTTA
>JAISRU010000264.1 GCA_031273515.1 Bacteroidales bacterium
TTAATTTTAATTCAAAAATATATGCACGACGAATTTAGAAAATATGCCGTAAAACATGCAGGAATAAGCAGTATGACAATGCATCGATATGCGTCTGTCATGTCGGAATACATTACTCCTAACATTATAGAAGAGCGTCAGTTAAATGCTGTTGCCATGGATGTGTTTTCCCGTTTGATGATGGACAGAATTATCTTTCTGGGCGTTCCGATTTACGATGATGTTGCCAATATTATTCAGGCTCAGTTATTGTTTTTAGAGTCGGTCGATTCTCAGAAAAACATTCAGATTTACATCAATTCACCCGGAGGTTCTGTTTATGCAGGCTTGGGCATTTACGACACCATGCAGTATATCGGCGCAGAGGTCGCAACGATTTGTACCGGAATGGCGGCTTCCATGGCGGCAGTCTTGCTGTGTGCAGGCGCTAAAAATAAACGTTCGGCGCTCAAACATGCCCGTATTATGATCCATCAGCCGATGGGTGGAACTTCCGGAACAGCTTCCGATATTGAAATCGAAGCCCGTGAAATTCAGAAAATTAAAAAAGAATTATACGAAATCATCGCCCTGCACAGCAATCAGGATTACGATAGAGTATGGAAAGATTCCGACCGTGATTACTGGATGTCTTCAGAGGAGGCAAAAGATTACGGCATGATTGATGAAATTCTCCAACGGGTTTAATTTAACTGTTTTCTGTTATAATGGCAAAAAAAGAAGAACGTATTTGCTCCTTTTGCGGCGACGAGATCAAACCGTCTGCCGTCTTACTCAACGGATTGTATGCCGAGATTTGCGAAGAATGCATCATGCAGGCAAACCGAATCCTCAATGAACTTAAAGCCGAAAAGACCAAAAGACAGCGATTGGAAGCCGATAATTTCAAATTGGAAAAGAAACCAAAAGAGATTAAAACTTACCTCGATCAGTATGTTATCGGGCAGGAAGAAACCAAAAAGGTGTTGTCGGTCGCCGTATACAATCACTACAAACGCATTGATTATTATGCAAAAAAGCAAAAATCGGATGTGGAAATCGACAAATCGAATATTATTCTGCTTGGCGAAACGGGAACGGGTAAAACTTTGCTTGCTTCCACCATTGCCAAAATGATTGACGTTCCTTTTTGCATAGCGGATGCAACCGTGTTTACTCAGGCGGGATATGTGGGTGAAGATGTGGAAAGTATTTTGAGCCGATTGTTGCAAAATGCTGATTACAATGTTCCTAAAGCCGAACGGGGAATTGTTTTTATTGACGAAATCGATAAGATAGCTCGTGCGGTGGATAATCCTTCCATTACGCGGGACGTATCGGGAGAAGGAGTTCAGCAGGCGCTTTTGAAATTGTTAGAAGGAAGTATTGTGAATGTTCCTCCGGAAGGCGGACGCAAACATCCCGAACAAAAATTCATTCAGATAAATACGCGCAATATCCTCTTTATTGCAGGAGGCGCTTTCGACGGAATAGAAAAAAAGATCGCAACCCGTCTGAATACAAATATAATAGGATTCAAAAAACAGGATATGGGTATTGATAAAGGTAATTTCCTCAAACATGTGGCGCATCAAGACCTGAAAAACTTCGGACTGATCCCTGAAATCTGCGGACGTTTTCCTGTCATCACGCATCTGAACCCCTTGGATAAAGACGATTTAAAAGAGATTTTGTTAAAACCCAAGAACGCCCTCTTAAAACAATACACCAAATTGTTTGAAATGGATAATATAAAACTTGATTTTGACAAGACAGCTGTGGATTATATTGCAAACAAGGCAATTGAATTGAAATTAGGCGCTCGTGGATTGCGTTCCATTATTGAGCATATCATGACCGACGCCATGTTTGAACTGAATGTCGTTGGCGGAAAGCTGACTATTACCGAAAACTATGCACGGGAAAAAAGTTTGGAAATTGTATAATGCTTATAATCTTACTTGCGAAAAGATATGGCTTGCGGGAAAATCACAATAACGGAAACACCCATGACTACAAAGAAGGTTACGAACAAGTACTCTGGGTTGCCACGTTGCTTCGATCCTCGCAATGACGTTGATAATAAAGAAAACAGGAAACATAAAAGATGAATTTAGGCACATAAGGCGATGATTATATCTCCTTGTGTAAAAGATTGAATATAAATGAAATGACAAATACATAAAAAGCAGTACTGCGTTTGGGTAAAAGCAGTACAGGTTTTGGGTAAAAGCAGTACAGCTTTTGAGTAAAAGCAGTACGGCTTTTTGGTAAGAGCCGTACAGCTTTTTCACCTGCGTTCGGTGCAGTGTTTTTATACGTCGAATGGGGAATAAAATAAATAAAAAATAGAAGCAGATGAAAAATATTTATGCTGCTAAAAACAGGACTGTCAATTTAAACTATTATCAAAAATGAACACAGATAAATTTGCCGTTATCGGAATAGGACATTTTGGAAGGGCGATTGCGTTAAGTCTCGCTCGGACAGGAGTTGACATAATGGTAATAGACAACAATCGCGAAAGAATAGACCAGATCA
>JAISRU010000269.1 GCA_031273515.1 Bacteroidales bacterium
GTATTAATATAAATTTAAAATTAAGGGGTACATTTCTTCTACCAACATATTAGGACTGTTACAGCAATGCAATCCCACGTCATCCTTCTTTTTTCCCTGTCGCATCGGCAGGGTGTGGACTTACAATGACAGCGTTGGAGGGGATTGTGGATCAAGCCCGCAATGACGACTCTCCCCTCTCCAATTTTGGAGAGGGGCAGGGGGGTGAGGAAAATTGCGACGTAATGACGACTGTGTTATTTGCGTCCGAATGGCATGACTGAAAAATTCTCAATTAGCTTTGTTTTTCTTCCATAGAAAGAAAAACAGACAACCTAATCCCGATCCGACGACATTGGCGCAAAAATCGTATACATTACCATCCCTTCCTGTTGACATACAATATTGCAGACATTCCGTTATCGCGCCAATCGCAACCGAAAGTAGAAATGCAGTCAGATAATCTTTCTTCCGGACAAACTTCAGACGATAACCGTCCAATCCTGTCAATAATAAAACGCAGAATACGGAAAATAAACCACAATGAATCAATTTATCCCATTGCAGCCATTCGCTGAAAGTGTAAACATGCGGAATAAAATCGCCGGGTATCAACAGCAGTACCAGCATCGCACAGCACCACACAAAAGCAGGGAGAAAATATTTGACAACGAGCATCCTCAAAGAAACTAAAAAGAAAGAGTAATTGAAAACCAACTACTCTTTCACATAATTTAATCATCAAAATACTGCAATAACAACCCGTATGCAAACCTCATTCGGAACGGAAATATAGATATCTCCCTCCAGAAAGTCTGCATTCAGCGTTCAGGTTCTAAAAACAAACCTGAGATACTATACTCCAATCAATTGTTTGTATTGATCGGCTGACAAGAGACTGTTTAGCTCATCGGGATTGGAAATTTTAATTTTAATAATCCATCCGTCGCCATAAGGATCAGTATTGATTAATGCGGGATTCGCATCAATTTTTTCGTTCAATTCCAGTATTTCGCCTCCGATGGGCATAAACAAATCGGAAACTGTTTTTACTGCTTCAATCGAACCGAAAACTTCTTCCTGCTCCAATGTCGAACCTTCCGAAGGAACATCTACATAAACAATATCTCCCAATTCATGCTGAGCAAAGTCCGTAATACCTATAAGCGCCTCTTCTCCTTCTGTCTTGATCCATTCATGATCTTTTGTGTACTTCAAATTTTCTAATATATTCATTATCTTGAGAATTTTTAAATAATTACTACTATCTGTTTTTATACGAATACATAATCAATCAGGGAAATACAAAGCGTCATTCCCTGCAAATAAAATTTCCGCAAAAATACAACTTTTTTTCTGATTATGCTTCAAATATTTCATTTATTTTTCTCTGTCTAAATCCTTGTGAATGTCAATTATTTGCGGAATCAGCAAATGTTCTCCGTCATTCGTGATAATATAATCGGGATGTGTGTTTTCCTGATTTTCAGGCAACTGCATTTTTATTCTCCGACAAACGGCTTCGGCAGATATTGCATCTCTTTGCATCACTCGACGAATAATTAGCTCAAAAGGAGCATCTACAACGATGATTTTATCGAACAAATGCGTCAATCGACAGGAATATAAAACGGCAGATTCAAACAATACATAACTATAATTCCGATATGATTTACTCCATTGTTCAAAATCGTCCTCTACCAACGGATGAACAATAGCATTTAACTGTCGCAATAAGGCAACATCATTAAAAACAAGCTGTGCAAGTTTCTTCGTATCAACAGCATTATTTTCCGTGAAAATCCGATCCCCAAAAACGACAGACAATTTTGCCTTTACATCCTGATATTCATACTGTTTCTTGGCTTCCCTGTCGCTGTAGTAAACAGGAATATGCAAGCGTTCAAAAATATGGCAAACGGTGGTTTTTCCCGAACCTATCGTTCCTGTAACTCCAACTTTAAGCATGATTTTATTTTGTGTTTTCTTCTTTGACGTTTTCTTCTTCGGTATTTTCTTCTATTTTATCGGTCGTCCACGCGCGTGTTTTTATCTTTTGAAATGCAGGAAGTAAATATCCTGCAATCTTGAGCGAAGGCGCATAAAAGAACGACCGCTCTTTTTGTTCCCTGCTGATTATCTTTTCATTTGTATCGACGTTTGACACAAGATAAAACAGTATCCCAAAAAACAGCAATACTTTTACTGCGCCGAACAACATCCCCAATATTTTATCAACAAACACAGGCAAAACAAAATTGATTGCGGATTTACAGATTTTTCCAATCAACAAAACTGCAATGGCAATTCCAAGAAATGTAATTCCTGCGGCAAGTAAACATTTGGTTTCCGTATTCCATTTCAAAAAAGAGCAAACGTCGTCGGTAAAACGAGCCGTTGCCCATCCACCAATCAAAAGCGCTAAAATGGAAAATACGCCGTCCATAAGTCCTTTGCGAAACCCTTTAATGATAAACCAGATAAGGAAAATTAAAATAATCGTATCTACTATTTTCATCATTCATTCCCAAGTATGCGGTTATACAATTGCTGCGTATATTTGGCGGCATAGATAAAATCGTGAACCTCTTTGTTTTCGGTGTTCAATATTTCCGTATTCGTCCCCCGCCACCAGAGTATCCCATTGTGAATAAAAGAAACGGTATCTCCGATTTCCATTACAGAATTCATATCATGTGTATTGACAATAGTTGTAATCCCAAATTCCTGCGTGATTTCATAAATCAATTTGTCGATTATCAAAGACGTTTTTGGGTCTAATCCCGAATTGGGTTCATCACAAAACAAATACTTTGGATTCAGGGCGATTGCTCTGGCGATTGCTACCCGTTTTTTCATCCCTCCGCTGAGTTGAGAGGGATAAAGATGATTGGACTTCTCCAGATTAACTCTGCTTAAACAGAAATCTGCCCGCTCTTTTCTTTCAGACGGACTTTTACCAGTAAGCATCGTCAGAGGGAACATCACATTTTCTTCCACTGTCATTGAATCGAACAAAGCGCCTCCCTGAAAAAGAACGCCCATTTCCTGCAATATAAGGTTGCGATCGGTCTTGCACAACTGAGCAAAATTACGACCATTATACAATATCTGACCCTCTTCGGCAGTATATAAACCGATTAAACATTTCATCAGTACCGTTTTGCCAGATCCGCTTTGTCCGATAATAAGATTGGTTTTTCCCGCTTCAAACGTGAGAGATACATCGTGCAAGATTTCACGTTCGTCGAAATATTTGTATAAATGCGAAACTTCTATCATCGTCTATCCAAGAAATATTTTTGTGAGTATAACATTGAAAAACAACAATGAAAAACTGCTGTTCACAACAGCTTGCGTACTTGCGCGTCCGACTTCTAATGCGCCTCCTTTTGTTCTGTAACCGCAAAAGCCTGAAACGGAAGCAATAATAATGGCAAAGACAAATGTTTTTACCAACGCATAATAGACGTCGTAAGCTCTGAAGAAAGACAAAAGTCCTTCGATATACTGTTCGGAAGGAATGGACGACATAAAAACACAGGCAAACCATCCTCCGAACAAACATAAAAAGATACTGATAATCACCAGAATGGGATTCACGATTGCGCAGGCTGCAATTTTAGGCAAAATCAGGTGAGAGGCAGAATTTATTCCCATTGTTTCGAGTGCGTCGATTTGTTCTGTTACTTTCATTGTTCCTATTTCGGAGGCGATGCTCGACCCCATTTTCCCCGCCAGAAAAAGACTGATAATGGTGGGCGAAAACTCCAAAATTACCGACTGACGTACCACAAAACCAATTGTCCATGTTGGTATCCATGGACTTTCCGACTGCAAAGACGTCTGGATTGTAAGCACCGCTCCCATAAATACAGAAACGACGGCTACAATCAATAAGGAACCTAATCCCAACGAATTGATTTCCCAGATCAATTGCTTGCGAAAATACGCCATCTTTTTAGGTCGCGAAAACACACGACGCATTAATAAAAGATATTCTCCTATAAACTGAAGTCCTTTCATTTTGTCTACTTGTTTTTTTTGTTATCCGTCCACTCAATAAATCACAGTTCCAGACAATTATCTGACTATTGTACTCTGCCCGGGTAGATGCGAAGCGCCTCTTCCAGACATTTCATAGACGCTTTCATGTCATTTACATTCAGACAATAACTGATCCTGACTTCATTTGTTCCTTTCCCTTTTTCGGAATAGAATCCGGTAGCAGGAGCAAGCATCACTGTTTCTCCATTGTAGTTAAAGTCTTCGAGCAACCACCGACAAAAAGTATCGGAATCGTCGATAGGGAGTTGTGCAACAGCATAGAAAGCACCTTTAGGTACCGGACAAAAACAGTTCGGCATCTTATTGATAGCTTCCGTAACCACGTTTCGACGTGCGACATATTCTTTGAGAACGTCGTCAAAATACGATTGCGGCGTATCGATGGCTGCTTCGGCAAAGAACTGTCCAAAACTCGGAGGACTTAATCGAGCCTGTGCAAATTTCATTGCCGTATTATAGACTTCTTTGTTTTTCGTGATAAACATTCCTATACGCGCACCGCAAGCGCTGTAACGTTTGGAAACGGAATCGAGCAGAACCACATTTTGTTCGATATCTTTCAATTGCATCACAGAATAGACCTCAGCACCGTCGTAGGCAAATTCACGATAGACTTCATCGGAAAAAAGAAACATATCGTGTTTTTTGACAATCTTCGCCAATGTTTCCAGTTCTTCTTTTGAATAAAGATAGCCTGTCGGATTATTGGGATTGCAAATCATGATTGCCTTGGTTTTGGGGGTAATCGCTTTTTCGAACTGGTCGATAGAGGGCAAAGCAAATCCCGTATCAATGGTGGACACAATCGGTTTCACTTTTACGCCCGACATGACGGCAAAACCATTGTAATTGGCGTAGAAAGGTTCGGGGATAATCACTTCGTCATCCGCATCCAAACAACTGTTGAAAGCAAACAGCAAACCCTCCGAACCACCGCAGGTAACAATGATTTCTTCGGGATTCACGTCGATCTGGAAACGATTGTAATATTCCGTCAGTTTTTTACGAAACGACAGTATGCCTGCCGAATGAGAATATTCCAACACTTTTGTCTCCTTATGACGCAAGGCGTCAATAGCTTCTTGCGGAGTCTCAATATCCGGCTGACCAATATTGAGATGATATACTTTGATTCCTCTTTGTTTGGCTGCATCCGAATAAGGAACCAATTTTCGGATGGGTGATGATGGCATTTTGTCGCCTTTGTATGATATTTTCGGCATAACTTATTTTTTATTATTTCCTGTAACGGGTTTCTTCAGATAGATGATTTCAAAAAAACTGTA
>JAISRU010000280.1 GCA_031273515.1 Bacteroidales bacterium
GAACATCATAAAATAATCGTGCAGATTGAGCGACACCATGGCGTCGTTATCTTCGGGAGCGATGCTGTGTTGCTTTTTGAGTAGCGTTTGTACTTTTTTCTCGACAAGGGCAATATCGATATTTGGAGCAAATACCCCCATAAACATGTGAATAACATCGCCCGCGTTGAGGATTTGCTGCATGGTAGTCAAAGGAATAAAAACGGACAGGTCGGGACGTCCTATGAAGGATGTTTCCGAACTCTCAAGAATGCCTGCAACATAATAAGCAATTCCGTTGATAAGAAGCTGTTGCCCGACAGGATTTTCATCCGCTTCAAACAGTTCTTCCCTTACTCGCTTGCCGATGACGCATACCTTTCGTTTTTCATCCATATCAATCCGATTGAATGTTCTGCCTCCTGCCAATGGTATGATTTCAATCTTAAAATAATCAGGATTGACGCCCATAAACGTATAGCTGCCGCTTTTATCGCTGTGAGCAACTTTTCCTGCGTTGTTATACAACATGCCCGAAAGGTATTTAACTTCGGGTATTGTCTGCATAATCAGCGACAAATCTGCATTACTGATGTTCCATAAACGGTTGGCATTAAATCCCTTGTACGGCATGGTTGTACGTCCAGCCCTCATAAAGAATGAATTGGAGATATTTTCACCCAAAGTGTCCGTCAATCCTTTTTGCATACCCGTACCTGCACCGAACATCACCACAAAGAGAAATATCCCCCAACTTACGCCAAAGCCCGTAAGGAAACTCCGCATTTTGTTGCGACTTATCGTCTGCCAGATTTCTTTGTATTTATCTATATCGAACATCTTTCTTTTATTTAGGACAGGATTTCGGTTAATTTATTCATACCTCAGCGCTTCGATTGGTTTTATTGCCACAGCTTTTCGTGCGGGGAAATAGCCTGCAAGAGCGCCCGCAATGATTAAGAGTACAGTTGCAGAAATGGCGATCCCCATATCGACGGTTGCATCTTGAAAAATAACCATTTCGGTATTGACCGAAGTTGTTGTTTTTTCGATCAGGTCATTGATGATTTCGGTAGCGATGACACCTGCCGCCATGCCGACATAACCAAAAAGAGTCGTAACCACCAAGGCTTCGGCAATAATCAGACGAACGACCGAAGCGGGTTTCGCTCCCAGCGCTTTGCGGATACCAAATTCTTTGGTTCGTTCTTTCACTGTTATGAGTATGATATTGCTTACCCCCACGATGCCCGATACCAAAGTCCCTATCCCTATCATCCACAAAAAAGTAGTGAGAGCGGAAAAGATGCTCATGGTTTTTAGATATCCAAGATATTGATTGGCGATATAAACAGCGCCGTAGTCTTCCGGATCGAACTCATGTTTTCTTGCTAAACGTTTTCGCAGGGTATTGTCAAAGTTTTCGTGTGCTTCTGATGTTGTCAAACCGTTGAGCGTAAAATGCATTTCCTTGAATCTGTTTTCTGTGTTGTAAGCCGACAGGGCAAAGTTCAGGGGAATATAAAAAGACATTCGCCATTCCATTTGGGTAGTGGAATAAACGCCGACAACGGTATACGTAATATCGTCCGACACGATTGTTTTACCGATAACATCATTCGTATCGAAAAGTCGTTTTGCTGCTTGTTCGTCTATCACAATCACTTTACGTTGTTGTTCCATATCGAGTCTGTTGAGCAATCGTCCCTGTTTGAGTCTGACGTTGCGTGCTGTAAAATAATGAGGCGTAACAGCCGTCAGATTTCCGTCGGCATATTTTTCCTTGTTGAAAATCTGTTTGTAACCTAATTCATAGACGGGCATAATGTCGTCTGTTTCGCTAAATTCGGATGCGAGTAATATCGAATCGGTATTATCAAAAATTATTTCCCGATCTCTGGCGTGTCCCTTATACGGAAGATTGGTATAGCCCGAAAACAGGATAACCGTATTGTCTGTATTATCGCTGAAATTGCGCATGACCCCGTTTTTGAGACCGTTGCCTGAGGCAAGCAGCAGCATCAGCATGAAGATACCCCATGCAATGGAGAACCCTGTTAAGACAGTTCTCAGTTTATTACGTCGCAAAGACTCGATTATTTCATAGATAAATTCTCTCATGGTTCAATCGACAATTATTCCGTCTCGGATGTGAATAGTACGTTGTGCGGCGTCGGCGACAAACTGTTCGTGGGTAACAATCACGATGGTCATTCCTTCTTTGTTCACTTCTCGGAAGAGGTCAATCATTTCGAAGGACGTATTGCTGTCGAGGGCGCCAGTAGGTTCGTCCGCCAGAATGATCTTCGGATTTGTGATAAGCGCTCTGGCAATGGCGACCCGTTGTTTTTGTCCTCCGCTGAGCTGATTGGGAAAATAATTCGCCCATTCTTTGAGTCCCATTTTGTCGAGATAGTCAATAGCGAGGTTGTTCCTCTTCTTGCGCGACACATTGCGATAATACAACGGAAGAGCCACATTTTCGAGCGCTGTCTTGTAGGGTATCAGATTGAACGACTGAAAAACAAATCCAATCATCCTGTTGCGATAGCCTGCCGCTACAGTTTCTTTCGGATTTTTTATCAGGACATTGTCTAAATAATAGTTTCCTGTGTCGCAGGTGTCGAGAATGCCGATGATGTTCAGCAAGGTCGACTTCCCCGAACCCGAAGCTCCCATGATAGCGATCATTTCTCCTTTTTCGATATTCAGATCGATCCCTTTGAGTACATGCAACGGCGCTGCGCCAAAATAAGTCTTGTTTATCCCCTGAAGTTTTATCATTTGTCGTTCGTAATAGTATAACAACAAAAAAACAGTCGTTTTGTTGCAAGAGGACTGCTTTTTTTCAGTGGACAAGTGGACAAGTGGACAAGTGGATGAGGGCGCAAATATCCACGCCGCCATTGCGTCGCCGTTTTCCTCACCCCTGCCCCTCTCCAAAATGGAGAGGGGAGAATGGAATTGCGCTTATTCTCACGTCATTGCGAGGAGCGAAGCGACGTGGCAATCCAGAGTACTCGTTCGTAATCTCCTTCGTATCTCCTTTGTGTTAACGGATTTTCTGGATTGGCTGCGCCTTCCTCCTTGCGGTTCGGCATAGTCAAACAAGTTTGCCTCTGCGCTCACTCGCTGCGTCGATTTACAGGATTTTCTCTGTGGATATCTCTGTGACTTCTGCGGAACTCTGCGTAAATTTGCGAGAATCTGCGGGAAAAAATAATCACCCGCAGGTAATCATGTTCATCAGTTAATCAGATGGTTATTGAGCGTAGTCGAAATATAAATCAGAGGTCAGACAATAATCGGAGAGAAATATACCCAGAATCACCCTATTCTACCCATAATCGGAGAGAAATATACCCAGAATCACCCTATTCTACCCATAATCGAAGAGAAATATGCCCAGAATCACCCTATTCTACCCATAATCGGAGAGAAATATGCCCAGAATCACCCTATTCTACCCATAATCGGAGAGAAATATACCCAGAATCACCCTATTCTACCCCTAATCGGAGAGAAATATACCCAGAATCAACCGATTCTACCATGGAAATACGAGAAAATAATTCGTAATCGACTGATAGTATATATCTTTGAATTCGAGCAGAAAAAAAAATACATTTTTTTTCTTTTTTCCTGCTTCTAATTGGAAAAAAAAATATACCTTTGCACTTTCATAATATAAAGTATTAAACAGGTATCCAAATGAAGATAAATATCGTTAGTCGTCAGAAACTCCTCAATGGAGAACACCGTAACATGACAGAAACCGC
>JAISRU010000296.1 GCA_031273515.1 Bacteroidales bacterium
AAATCTTATTTGCGAAAAATGAAGCCTTGTCTATCTTTGTCAGGGGACTTAATGCGGGGATTGTTTTCTGTGATGAAAATCTGAAAATAGTGGAATCCAATCTGGCTTTTATCGAAATACTGGGCGAAGAAGTAAAAGAAATTCACGATGTTATTCCGTATCTTATCGGCGCTGACCTCAAAACGCTTTTACCTCCCATGCTTATCACGCAAATTCAGTTTATCCTCAATCATGACGAAACACGGATAAATAAAGATGTGGAATTTGAAGATAAACTGATTAACGTTTCCATGTTTCACTTGATTTCCAAGAAGTTGGTAGGGGCTGTTTTTCGTAATCTGCATTCAAAAGAGGAGCGTCCTGAAGAAATCATCCACAGAGTAACAGAAGTCATTGAAGAAAATCTGAGACAGGTTCAACAGATTGGCTTCATCCTCGGCGAAGGAGCCGCTAAAACAGAAAAAATGCTCAACTCAATTATCAAATCCTATAAATAATAATATCATATATGAAAGATTTTTTATCGTCAGTTTTATTGATAATGTTTCTGTTGTTGTGTGTGAACGGAAAAGGACAGGATAATGGTTTCATGGAAAACAGTCTTCCAGAGCAGGCAAATACAGACGTCGGTTTGTATGACAACACTAATCAAATCCCGTCGGATACGGCTAATAAACCGCTTCCTTTTCTCAAAAGCCGGTATCGGTCTACTTTTATCTTTGATAACGGAATAACCATGGATAAAACTGCCTTTAAGTTGTTTCTGAGTGGAAATTACATAGGACATCTCTGGATAGATTATGCAAATGCCCAAAGATTATCCAATGCGGGAACAACAACATTAATCGGATGCGTTTTTTTGGAAGTTTTTGGTATTTCGATGGCAACAAGAGAAAAAAAAGAACATCTGAGCGCAACGAGCGTCGGCATGATTACGCTGGGCGCTTTGTTGGGAGTCGCATCAATCCCGCTTTTTGTGACGGGAAACAAACGAGAACAGAAAGTCATCGAAACCTACAACAGTCAATATGCAGGTAAACCGAAAGTACACTATACACAGCAGTTGATATTAAAGTTAGAAGGAACAAATAACGGATTGGGATTGAAATTAACTTTTTAAAAGATAAATCATGAAAAAAAGAATAATATATTTGATTTTGTTAGCATGCGTATGTATCGGATGCAAAAAAGAAAACTATTATACGCCACAGCAATTAGGTGTGCAGTTGGTTCTTACAGGAAATTACCATGCTTACGACAAAAATGCCATTGTGGGAGTAATATCGTTCAAGTCGCATTATTCCAGACCCGTAACCGTTTCGGATAATGATAACAAGAAACCGCTCTATGAAGTACATGGAGAATGTACTTTTTCCGACTATGGGTCTTTTTCCCCCGACGAAGGCTATATTGCATGTTACTACGCACTTTCCAAAGAAGCAAACAGCATATTGTTCTACTATAAAGGCGGAACAAACAGTAAAAAGTTACTCAAAGAATATACGTTTGCCGTTCAGAACATGACTTCTTTCCAATTGACAAGCGGAGGACGAACAATGCTGTTCGAAAAAGTAATACCCGAAATTAATTGAGAATTGAAAATTGAGAATTGAAAATGGCGTAAAGCGACGAAGACTGTCTTGAACTGTGATTTATCTGATGGACTATGATTACCTGCGGGTGATTATTTTTAGCACACAGATGACACTGATTAAACAGATTTACACAGATTTTTTTCTTCCCTCTCCAATCAACGCACGAAGCGAGCGCAGAGGCTGCTTGCTGACGATGCCGAACAAGAAGGAGAAAGCCCGAAGGACAATCCTGATTCAGACAAAAAGGAAATCATGTTAATCATTTAATCAGATAAATCAGAGTTCAGACAAAGGGAAGGCAATGGGGGAGAATCCTCGTCCGCAGGCAATTCTCAATTCTCAATTCTCAATTAAATTATGTACCTTTGCGACATTCTTTTATTCGTTTTAATTCACAGTTTTTTAATTTGTATATAGCATGTTATCAGAACTCAATAAGATACCTGAACTCATTAATAACTATCAGTTGCTTGACGATAGAATAAAAACTATTATTCATTATTTGGCATTATGTTCGCAGTCTGAAGACTTGTCCAAACTTCAGAACCTTACTACGCCCCGTATGACACAGGCAGAACTAAAACCTCTTTTAGAACAATGTGTCGAAATGAAATTGATTAATAGAGATTCTGCTTCATACCTCAGGAATTACAGTATCAACAACTTTTTGCGTGTGTGGTTGTATCCTTTACTCAAAGACTTCCCTTTCGTGCCCGGAAAAGCAAAACCTGTTTACAGTTATTACCATTATCGCAATGTCTTCGAAAGATTGACTGATTACCTCGATTTCCTGTGCGACAGAAGGTCTTTCACGCAGAAAGAAATAGATTATCTCGAACCAAGACTTGTCGCATCTTCCAATCAGGCAAATTATCTATTGGCGGCATTGTATCAGCCTGCATACGACGAGTTATATCCGAAAATATCGTCCAATATTATCAACATACTGCATGGAGCTTTTTCCAAAGCCATTTTCGACGACTTGGAAGATATTGATAATTTTCAATTATTCAATGAAAAGTTCCGATATGAAAACTCTCCCGATTTACGCTGCAAGCAAGCTGAAATCGCTTTCAAACAGGGTGATTTCGACAAGGTTTTCGAAACTGTTTCAGATATGGAAACGGCTGTGTTCTGCTTTGCGACGGCAACAAAGTCCTTCTTGAACAACAATACGGACGAAGCGCTGGAATACTTCGAAAAAGGAATGAAAATACAACGACGGGATTACAAAAATTCATACGTCCCCCTCTTGCCCGAAGCGGCTTTGTGTTACATGGTCGCATGGATGTCGAAAGAACAGGAAGCATATACGCCCGTCTTCAACAGGATTGTCGATGTGAAGACAAAGTTTTTTAACGACGTCCATTTTATTTTCTGCAAGATAAGTAAATATGTCGTATATGATCTGTATCGTGCGGAAGGAATTGTTTCCTCTCTGCAAACGAAACGTACCAACGATAAAGAAGAAGTCAAACTCTGGAATATCATCGCCTTGGGACTTATCGGAAAGAAACCCGCACAAGAGGCGTTTATTGATGATGCTGAAATCATACTACAGAAATCTTTTACATCCGGTTATCTTTCTGCGGCTTACGAGGCGGCATATACCCTGCTGCAATGGAGAGAAACGCCCGACGTCCGTCAGATTTATGATACTTTATTGCAGAAGTTCGCTTATCCGCCAATACTTTCCCATATCAAACATCTGGAAGAATGGGAAAAACAACTTAATTCCTACCTGAAACTCGAAGCTGTACAATCAATTACTACACCTAAAAACAAAGAGGAAGCAAAAATGCGCGTGGCATATCGCTTTTTCCCTAAACTGAACAGCGCTCAACCGATATTGCAAACCCGTCAGCCAAACGGAACATGGACTGCGGGACGGAATATCGCCATGACTAATTTTATCAATAAAAAAGTAGACTGCATGAGTCCGCAGGATAAACGTATTGCAGAGATTCGTCCCGGCAGTTATTATGCTTATATGCTCGGACGGGAAGCTATCGTCGAAATGGTCGGACATCCGTACATATTCTTTGAACACAGCGACATTCCTGTGGAACTTGTCGCCGCACAACCGACGCTCAGCGTGGTCGGATCGCCGAAAAAAGGCTATAAAATCGAAAGCGACGTAACCGACGTCCGCAGCAACATACTGATTGAGAAAGAAACCAATACACGTTACAGGGTCTATGAAATCAATAAACATCAGAAAGAAATAATTCAGGCTGTTACCGCAAGTCATGAGGTGCCTGAACGCGGACGTGAAAAACTCGTAGAGGTATTGAAATATTTCGGCACATTTATCAATATTCAGTCCGATTTGCCGGTGGGCGAAACTAAACATGCAAAGCGGGTTAAGACCGATTCGCGTATCCGCGTACAGCTGTTGCCCTGGGGCGACGGCATCAAAGCCGAATTGTTTGTCAAACCTTTTGGCGACCATCCTCCCTACTGCAAACCGGGTCGCGGCGGAAAAGTACTCATCTCCAACGAAAACGGCGAACGTTTGCAGGTAACGCGCAACCTGAGCGACGAAAGTGAATATGGCAAAATACTGCTTGACGAAATTCAATCCATTGAAAACATTTCGACAACCGACGACCTGATGGCATTTGACAATCCTCTTGATGCGCTCGAACTGCTCGACATTCTGCAACGTAATCAGGATATTGCCGTTGCGGAGTGGCCAGAAGGAGAACGTTTTAAAATCCGCAAAGTTGTTGATTTCAACAATCTGAAAATGAAGATAAGCAGTTCTATCGACTGGTTTGAAGTAGACGGCGAACTGAAAGTGGACGAAGATACTGTCCTGTCGATCAAAGAATTATTAGAAATGATTCAGCACGGACACGGACGCTTCTTAGAATTGAGCGACGGAGAATTTCTGGCATTGAGCGAACGATTTCGTCAACGACTCACGGAACTGAGCGTCTATTGTTCACGTTCTGCCAACGGCGTGACGGTAAATCGTTTTGCATCTGCATCCATCATAGATACATTCGACGATTTCGAAAGTGTGACGGTAGACAAGGCATGGAGTGATTTCCGCAAACGACTGCAATCAGCGCAGGAGTCCGACACTGCTGTTTCTCCGTTACTGCAAGCCGAACTGCGTCCATACCAGATAACCGGCTTTCGGTGGATGATACGTCTTTCCGAATGGGGAGCGGGCGCATGTCTTGCCGACGACATGGGCTTGGGAAAGACAGTACAGGCGATAGCAGTTTTGTTGCATCGTTCGTCGGAGGGACCTGCGATGGTGGTGTCGCCCGTATCCGTAACAACCAACTGGATAAGCGAAGTAAAAAAGTTTGCGCCTTCGCTTTCAATCAAAACCCTCAGCGCCGGAGATCGTTCCGATACGCTGGCTTCACTTACGGCGGGAGATTTGCTGATAACGTCCTACGGTTTGCTGCTCTCCGAAGAAAAATCGCTTGTTGCCAAACGCTGGGCAACGATTATCCTCGACGAAGCGCACGCCATCAAAAACTACAATACCAAGACTTCCAAAGCGGCAATGTCGTTGCAAGCCGATTTTCGGCTTATCCTCACAGGAACGCCTCTGCAAAACCATCTGGGCGAAATGTGGAATTTGTTTCAGTTCATCAACCCCGGACTCTTGGGATCGCTGACCCATTTCACCGATACATTCATTAAATCGGACAGCGACAATGCCCGCAAACGACTCAAGAAACTGATTACGCCCTTTATCCTGCGACGTACCAAAACAGCTGTCTTGGAAGAACTTCCTCCCAAGACGGAAATCATCAAAAAGATAGAACTCAGCAACGAGGAAATGGCATTTTACGAAGCCTTGCGTCGCAGGGCGGTCGAAATGCTTGCGAACGACGACAGTGCACAAGGTGCAAAACATCTCAAGGCTCTTGCAGAGATCACTCGTTTGCGTCAGGCGTGCTGCAATCCTTTGTTGGTCGAACCCAATATCAGCATTGCATCCACGAAGTTGTCCGCCTTTCTCGAAATTGTCTCCGAACTGAAAGACAGCGGACATCGGGCTTTGGTATTCAGTCAGTTTGTGACGCATCTTGCCATTGTGCGCAAGTCGTTGGACAAAGCAGGATTTCTGTATCAGTATCTCGACGGTTCTACTCCGTCGATAAAACGCGAAGCAGCCGTCCGCAACTTCCAAAGCGGACAGGGCGACCTCTTTCTGATAAGTCTAAAAGCAGGAGGACTGGGTCTGAATCTGACGGCGGCAGACTATGTCATTCATCTCGACCCCTGGTGGAATCCTGCAATTGAAGATCAGGCTTCCGATCGAGCGTACCGTATAGGACAGGATCGTCCTGTAACCGTTTATCGATTAGTCGCCCAAAACACCATTGAAGAAAAGATAATCCGCTTGCACAACACCAAACGTGAACTTGCCCAATCCCTGCTCGAAGGTAGCGATCAGTCTGCCAAACTCTCAATCTCCGAACTTATGGAACTTATCAAAGAAGCGTGATGATATAATTGAGAATTGAAAATTGCCATACGGACGCAAACAACGCTCCCGTCATAGCGAGTCCCCACCCTGCCGCCGGGTCGTCAGGGAAAAAGGAGGATGACGTGGGATGGCATTGCTGTAAGAGTCCTGTCCCGTCAGGGACATTTGTAACTATCTGAAAACAGGACGATTATTTTACGTCATTGTAAACTCCAGTCATTGAGCTTGTAGAAATGAGCGGAGTGTGGCAATTAAAATTCGTAAACATAAAGGATGTACAAAGAAGATTACGAACGAATACTCTGGATTGCCACGTCGCTTCGCTCGCAATGACGTTGATAATAAAATAAATAGAAAACATAAATATATAAAAAAAGCCGCTCAAATACATGAACGGCTTCAAAAAAAAGTCAAAACTTTTAATTAGACTCCTTCGCCCCTTCAAGTCTTGATTTTTTGACTCCTGTTTCAGCAGGTTTAGCTTCCGGTTTAGCTTCCGGTTTTGGTTCCGATTTGGTAACAGTAGATTTTTTTGCCGTCGGCTTAGCCTGAGCTTCTGCCAATGCAATCGAATCAGCGATATGTTGCTCTGCTGCCAATCTGGCTGCTTCTTCTGCT
>JAISRU010000020.1 GCA_031273515.1 Bacteroidales bacterium
AAAGAGAAGTAAAAGAAGAATTGAACTTAAATGTAACAGATTTGCGCTTTTACGGCACATTCCCCAACGAATATCAATACAAAGGACTGACCTATTTCACCATTGACATTGTCTTTGAATGTTCTGTAGAATCTTTTCTTCCGCTGAATGCCAATGACGACGTCGCGGCGTTTCGGTTTATCAATCCGAAATCGGTAGATATACATGACATTGGATTACAATCTATAAAAAAACTGATTACGAAATACAGAGGTTAATGGAGAATGGAGAATTGCCTGCGGACGAGGATTGTTGTTCCCATGCTTCCCTTTATTTCAATTACTCCTTATTTCCGTTGTCAGAAGTATCTGCATGACAGCAATCTTTGTCTTTAAAATATTTTTGGTTTCTGTAGATGAGTATGGTTTCATTTTTGTTGTGAAAGGGATTCAGGGAAAACAGCAATTTATCAACAAATCCGGGTTGTATTTTGGTTTCAAAAATCAGATCGGGAACGTACAACCGTAGTGAATCTATCGTTTGAGACGCCTGCTTGTTGTCGGTCAGTAAAACAAAACGTGGTTCTATTCCATTTTCCAGCAGTGCCGCTATGCTGCTTCCTGTCCGGTCTTTGTCTATATCTATCCGATCCACCCATTGTCCAAGATAAAACAGGGGCAACATGGGTACGTCGCTTAGCTTTACCAGCGGCTCTACCTGCTTGTACTTTGAAAGATAAAGCATTGACTCTACCCGCGTCTTTTTGGAATACTGAACACTCATTACACACAGCAACAACGTATTAATAACTATAAACATTCTCCAGCTTCCCTTTACAAATCTGTTTAGTCGTTTGTTTCCCGAATGTAGGCTTATAAATTCTTTCCATCCTGTCATGCCTAAAATAATCACCATCGGAACAACGGTAAGGACAAAACGCTCCTGCTTGTTGAGAAACAGACTGTGAAAAAGCAAAAAGATAAAACAGGGTAAAAACAAAATCAGATATTTGCGCCATCGGACAAAGAATCCCCAAAAAATAAACATGCTGACCGGCGGTATGAACAATCCTAAAATCAGATAAACGTACATCAGAGAACTTCCCTGCAGATAGTCGCCTGCATGGATAATATTATACCGAACATATTCTGCTAACTCAACACAGGGTTTTCCCCAAATAAAAAAATCGATGCTGCTTTGTATCAGCAACATGCTAAAGAGCGCAGCAAGTCCCCATGCTATGGCATTTTTGAATTGTCTGAGGCACAAAAGCGCCAATGCAAATCCCAGCAAAATGAATGCGGATTGAAAACGAACGGAGAAAGCTATTCCTGCGATAAGTCCTGATAATACTGCCGTTTTCAGGTTGACGGTATCTTTTTTCAGGTATATCCATATACCCCAAAGTAGAAAAGGAACACACTGTATTTCAACCAGATTACGAACGCTCAGCCAGGGCATAAACCAAAAGGCAGCCAAAAGCCACGCCGTTTGCAGCGCCGTTTGTCGACCGGCATATTTATTCGCTATCCTATACCCGAAATATACAACAGACAGCGAATAAACAGCATGTATAATTCTCACGACATACATTTTGACGTCCGGCGATACTATCCCTAACGCATTTAATATCACAAATAAAACATAATGTAATCCCATGTAGAAAAAGCTATGTCCATGTGGTCCCTGGTTATAATGCGAGGCAGGTAGCCAGCTGTTATAGTCGAAACCGTCGACAAAAGAACCGGAGGATTCAATAATAAGAAAATGATCGTCGTGCATGCCGTAACCTTTTGCAAAGATTGCCGCTATCAAACGAAGCAACAACGACACAATAAGAATACAGCGCAACGGCTTCTGCAAATAGTACGATTTTAAACAGTCTATAATATTCATCTTGTCTTTATTTAATTATGAAAGAAGCGAGTTTCTTTGTCTTATTTTACGATGTTGCGTCAACTTTTACTTGAAAACGCAACAACAATAGTTTTATTTTATTGTTTCTTTTTGTCTTGAACTGTGATTTATAGTTCGACAAGCTCAATATCCATCTGATTTACTTGATGGACTATAATTATTTTTTCCTCACCCCCTGCCCCTCTCCAATCGACGCACGAAGCGAGAGCAGAGGCAAACTTGTTTGACTATGCCGAGCAAGAAGGAGAAAGGCGCAGCCAAAGTGGAGAGGGGAGAAAAGACGACCGTCATTTAAATTAAAAGAAACCGTCAGTCGGAAAGAAAAGGAAAACAGAAAAGAAGAACTGATGCTTGTCCAACAGGATATTTCGCTTCAAAAAAACAGACAAAAAACAGGACAAACGATCAAAACAATTATTGACAAAGAGGAGAATGAACATTATACAGGTCGCACCGAATTTGATTCTCCCGAAGTAGACAATACGGTTATCGTTTTAAAGCATAAAGAACCTCTTCGTATTGGGGATTTTTACAATGTGAAAATATCTTCCGCCGAAGATTACGATTTAACAGGAACAGTTTGTCCTGAACTTTGATTGAAAATAAAAAGAATTAACCAAACAGCTACACCATATTTACACTCAGCTATGCCGACAGACCATTTTGCTGACGTCAGCAAAATGGTCTGGGATATTTTTTCCGGCATTGTTCCCTGCTTCTTTGGCTTTTTCTATAGCATTCAAGAAATTATGCCATTGGGTATATCCCAGCAATGACTGCAATTACCATTAACCATTATCTTTCCGTTGTAAAAGCAAGCGTACATTCATTCGGTTTTGGTAGACCACCTCTACCAGATACAGGTAAATGTAGTGCTTGCTTTTACCGTTTCGGTGAAGTCACCTCTCACCGATAGGTGAAGACACCTTTCACCGATAGGTGAAGACACCCTTCACAAATACGGGTGAATGTATGCTTGCGGACGCAAAATTCCACGTCGTCATTGTGCAGGATGAACACCGCAG
>JAISRU010000022.1 GCA_031273515.1 Bacteroidales bacterium
TGCTGTACGCTTTCTATCAACAGACGTTCATCGGGAGAATGGACGTCCCGCAATGTAGGTCCGTAGGAGATCATATCCATATCGGGATATTTTTCTCCGATAAGTCCGCATTCCAATCCTGCATGAATCGCCAGCACAGCCGGTTCTTTGGAGAACAAATTCAGATAGGCTTGTTTCAACACTGTCAACACCTGCGATTGAGGATTGGGAGTCCATCCCGGATAGCCGTCCGTATGTTCAATATCAGCATTTATCAATCCAAAGAGCGCCGTTATTCTGTCGACGGCTTCTTCTTTTTTGCTCTCAACCGACGACCGCTGACTTGTAACTATAATAATCTGTTTGTCGTCCATCTTAACGGAAGCCAGATTGGTGGAAGTTTCCACAAAGCCCGGAATATCCTGCGACATTGCCAATATGCCATGCGGACAGGCAGCAAGTGCATCTACCAGATCGGATTGCGTAAAATCGTCGATTGTATATTTAGGCATGTCTGTGGGTTCTATCGCAATGGAAACGTCGGGATCGGAAACGCGCAATTCATCCTTTACAACAGTTTCAAATTCCCGTACAAACAGATTGAACTGTTCACTTTTCTCCTTAGGAACCAAAACAATTCCAACAGCTTCCCGTGCAATGGCATTGTGCAGATTTCCGCCATTGATATGTGCGATAGAAATGTCGTAATCATAAGTGCCTTTGTACAGAATCCGGTTGAGTATCTTGTTTGCATTTCCCCGTTCTTTGTTGATGTCATCTCCGCTGTGTCCTCCTTTTAATCCCCTGACGCTTATCTTAAAAGGAAGCGTATTTTCTGGAACAGCTTCCTGCGTATAATCTATTTTGACAACGGTATTTTTTCCGCCTGCACAACCGATGAAAAACTGTCCTTCGTCTTCGGAATCTAAATTAAGCAACATTTTACCATGCAGAAAATCGCTCTTCAGAGCAGAAGCGCCTGTAAGTCCTGTTTCTTCGTCCACCGTAAAAAGACATTCTATTCTGCCGTGTTCAATGGTTTTGTCTTCCATCAACGCTAAGGCGATAGCCATTCCGATACCATCGTCCGCACCCAGTGTCGTTCCTTTTGCGCGAACCCATTGTCCGTCGATATACGGTTGAATAGCATCCGTATCGAAATTAAAAACAACTTTACTGTTCTTTTCGCACACCATGTCCATGTGACTTTGGAAAATAACAGGCGTAACATTTTCTTTTCCTTTTGTCGCCGGTTTGGTCATCAGAACATTTCCTGCGCTGTCCTGTTTTGTTTCCAATCCAAGTTTAGCGCCCGTTTCCAGTAGATAAGCGATTACCTTCTCTTCCCGCTTCGACGGTCGAGGTATCTGACATATCTCATTAAAATACTTCCATACAGCGCTCGGCTGTAGCTTTAAAATTTCATTATCCATAACTTTATTCTTTGTATAATTCTCTTTATTTTGATTTGCAAAGATACAACAAAAGAATTGAAAATTTTCATTCATGCCATTCGGGTGATTATATTTTCCCGCAGAATACCACAGAAAAGCACAGAAAGAAAAAAAGAAAATCTGTGTTAATCTGTTACATCAGCGTCATCTGTGTGCTAAAATTAATCCTGTAAATCCTGATTCAGACAATTTCTGGATTGCCAACTCCGTTTCGCTGCATTGTGGCAACGGTCATTGAGGCTGTCGAAATGAACGTAGTCGAAATATAAATCACAGTTCAAGACAAAAATCATTTGTTCACTTGTTTACTTGTTTACTTGTCCACTAATAAACAGGACAATCATTCTTGATTTTTCAAGGTGTCTATTGTCGCAGTCAGGAGAACGATCGAAAATCGAGCAAAAACATCAAAAGAAGAATAACAAAACAATAAAAAATGAATAATCCGTTAGTAATTATTGGAATTCAATCTGTCTACTTATTTTTAGGACGGAATATGGAAGAAAATTAATTAACTTTACATTTTATAAAATCATATTGGATATGAATGAAAAAGAAATGAAAACCATTATAGCTGATATTCAGGCTTCGCCAAAAGAGAGTGAATGGGTAGAAGTAAAAGTGAATAACTACAATTCCGAACAAATAGGTGAATATATTTCCGCTTTGGCAAACGGTGCAGCATATATTGGTCAATCAAAAGGATATTTGGCATTTGGAATAGACGATGCTACTCACGCCATTATTGGAAGTTCTTATAATCCTAAGAATGAAAAAATTGGTAATGAGGAAATTGAAAATTGGATTGCGACTCAACTTTCACCCCGTATTGATTTTACTATTCACGAAATAATTGTAAACGAAAAACGGGTAATCATTTTTATCATAGATTCGGCAGGAAACACTCCGGTAAAATTTAAAGGGACGGCTTGGATAAGAGTGGGGACATACAAGAAAAAATTGGCAGATCACCCCGAACGCGAGCGTAAAATATGGCAAAACACGCATAACAATGCTTTTGAAAAAAAACTTGCTTTGACAGGAATTTCTGCCGATGAGGTGCTGGAGGTTATTGATTATCCTTCTGTCTTCAGGTTGTTGAAAATACATTTGCCTGAAAATAAGGCAGGTATTTTGGAAAAATTGACGGAAGAAAAAATAATCAACAAACGATTTGCAAGTTATGATGTAACCAATCTTGGCGCTATTCTTTTTGCTTCCGATTTAAAATATTTCAGTAGTTTATCAAGAAAAGCAGTCAGGGTAATTTTTTATAAGGATAACGACAGAATTAATGCCATTAAAGAACAAGTTGAAGTAAAAGGATATGCCATTAGATTTGATGGACTGGTGGACTATGTCAATTCAAATATACCTGTAATTGAACAGATTGGACGGTCAATCAGGGTTGATACTCCTATGTATCCGTCTTTGGCAATTCGTGAATTTGTTGCCAATGCATTGATACATCAAGATTTCTCAATTGGCGGCACTTCTCCAATGATTGAAATTTTTCGTACTCGTATAGAAATAACAAATCCAGGAAAACCTTTAATTGATACTTTACGATTTATTGACCATGCCCCACTAAGTCGCAATGAACAATTAGCATCCATTATGAGGCGAATGAATTTTTGCGAAGAACGAGGTAGCGGTATTGATCGCGCAGTAGCTCAATGTGAATTATATCAGTTACCGGCTCCCAGTTTTCAGAAAGAAGATGATTTTACGAGGGTTACTATGTTTGCCCCTAAATCTATGCGACAGATGAACAAGGATGATAAAATCAGAACTTGTTATCAACATTGTTGTTTACAATATGTTACAGGAGAAAAAATGACTAACGAAACTTTAAGAAAACGACTTGATATTGCACAAGAAAATTATTCTACCGCTTCCCGCATAATCGCAGATACAATAAATGAAGGATTGGTGAAGTTGGAAGATTCTTCACGTTCAAGAAAATATGCGCAATATATTCCAATGTGGGGATAATTTTATGTGATGGCAGTGTGATTAAGAGGTGCTTTTTACAACACAATCATTTGATAATCAGTCGTATTTTTATGTGATGGCAGTGTGATTAAGAGGT
>JAISRU010000097.1 GCA_031273515.1 Bacteroidales bacterium
TGTACTTTTGCAGGAATGAAAAACACGACAGAATTATTAGATAAAGGATGGGAACTTCCGCTTATGGAAGCATTTTATTCGTTGCAGGGAGAAGGATTTCATACAGGGAAAGCGGCTTATTTTCTGCGGATAGGCGGTTGCGACGTGGGATGTAATTTCTGCGACGTCAAAGAAGCGTGGAATGCAAAAATTCATCCTCTGACCAAAGTGGATGACATGATTAAAGAGATTCTACCGACAAAAGCAAATACAGTGGTCGTTACAGGAGGAGAACCTTGTTTATACAATCTGAATTATCTGTGCGAAAGTCTGAAAAGATACGGTCTTCTGACGCATATCGAAACTTCAGGTTCAGCTCCTCTGAGCGGCGTCTGGGACTGGATTTGCTTCTCTCCCAAAAACGGAACAGATATTCATCCTGAATTTTACGAAAGGGCTGACGAATTGAAAGTCATCATAGAAACATCCGCCGACTTTGTCTGGGCTGAATACAATGCAGCTAAAATTCGACCGACCTGTCAGCGCTATCTGCAACCTGAATGGAGTCGGTTCGAAGCAATAACTCCCCTTATCGTAGACTATATCCTGAAACATCCTCTGTGGAAAATATCTCTCCAAAGTCATAAATACATGAAAATACCTTAATGAAATACCCTTGACTAAAAGATGAATTTCGACACTCAAGGCGATGATTCTATCGTATTCTGTAAGAGATTGAATATAAACAAAATGACAAACATATAAAAAGCCGTACTGCTTTTCACCTGCATTGGTATAGCGTTTTTATCAGGTCAAACAGGGAATAAAATAACCTGAAAATAATCTGCAATAAATGTCCTTATTCTAATTTCAAAAAGGCAGAAACAGGATAATGATCGGACGCCTTGATTACTTTCGTCTTAAATTCATAACTCCGAAACGATTTGTCATGAAAAATATAATCAATCCGAAAAGATAATAATCGATTAATAATCATCGAATAACCAAAACCTTTGCCGCTTTCCACAAAAGCATCGTCCAATAAATTGCGGATTTGTTTGTAGGTATACGAACAGGGCGTATCATTGAAATCTCCGCAAACAATCACTTTATATGGAGACGCTTCTATGTGATTTACAATGCTGTCTACCTGTGCCGAACGCTTTGAATATCCTCTTTTGATTTTTCTCAGTATCCGCATACTGCCTTTTTTCCATTCTTTGTTGCTTATGTCGGTATTGGACGTCGCCTGACGCGCAAACATATAATCTTCAGCACCAAAATGGATCGACTGAAAATGAATATTATATACCCGTATTGTGTCCTCGTTGATTTTAATGTCCGCATACATGGCATGATTGGTCTTGGCATTGCTGAATATCACCCTGCCTCTATGAACAATCGGATAACGGGAAAAAATAACCATCCCAAACTGATAACTGTTTCGTGTAAGCGGCATATAAAGATAATTATCTTTGGCGTCGAGCAATTGCTGTAATTCGGAGGTTGTTATAAAATCGGTCTGAGGCGTATTATGCTGACAATATTCCTGCAAACAGGTAATATCGGGCGACTCTTCCTGCAAAAAACGGATAATCGTTTCCCTGTTCGCACTCTTTTTTGTATAGGCGTCCAATATCTGTACATTGTAACTAAGCACTTTCACCAAATTTGTCGTGTCGGAAGGGATATCTTCTCCCTGAAACTGATACAAACGCTGTAACGAATTAAATCCAAGCAGGATAGTCAGCAGGGATATGAAACAGTATCGGCGCTTCCTGATCAACCACAATATAATAAAACAAATATTCACCGCCACAATGTAAGGATAGAAAAGTCCGCATAAGGCAGTGAGAAAATACAATTTCGGATTTAGATAATTCGACAGATAGGCAGCAACTAATCCGACTGCAGCAAGACCATTACAAATCAAAAAAATAATGTTCAGAAAAGAGATTTTGTCTTTTGCCATCCCTTACCAATTTTGTTTGTTGCTGGTTTTGAACAAGAAATCTTTTTCTTCCTGTTTCAAACTCTGATACCCTGATTTAGCAACTTTATCCAAAATTGCATCTACTTTTTCCCGATAAGCGGCACGTTCGGCATTGTACTGTTCGTCTGTTTTGGGTCTGAATGAGGTCTTTGTCTGCTTTTTCCGCTTTGTGGCGAGTTTTATGTCCGAAAAATGATTTAATCGAGGAAGATATACGTATAGAAATCCGCCTATCGCTCCTCCAAGATGCGCAAAATGTCCTCCGGAATTGCCGTTAGGAATACTTATCACATCAATAATTACAAAAAACAAAGCAATCCATTTTAAAGCAATACGTCCAATCAGCGGAAATTGCAACGAATAATTGGGCGCTTTTACTGCCGCTGCAATCAAAACAGCAAGTACTCCTCCCGATGCGCCTATGGCTCTCGACACAGAAACGATACTCTCAAAAACAGGAAAGAAATTGTAGGACAAAACAAAGAAAATATTGCCGAGAATGCCTCCCACGATATATACAACATAAATCTGTCGAGGAAAGAAAAACCGTAAAAATATCCTCCCGCTAAACCACAGCATAATCATGTTGAACAAAATATGGAAAAAATCCAGATGAAGAAAAATACTCGTTATCAGTGTCCACGGACGACCCATCAGCAAACCGAAATGAGCGCTTACTCCAAACCAGTCCAATATCAGCGTATCCAAGACAAATTCACTGCCGCCCACGCCGCCAAGAAACCGAATTAAATGCAGCAAGACGCCGACAAATAAAATCAGCAGATAAACAACAACATTGATAACAATCAATCTGTTTAACGGACTCTGACTGCGAAAAAAATCTTTTAATCTGTCTTTAAAGTCAAGTTTAAAATCCTGTCTGTTCTGAAATGAATTCATTAATAATAGGGATAATTCGTTCTGCGTTTCTTTTTCCACAGCAATATAAGAAGAATACCAAAAATCATACCACCCAAATGAGCAAAATGAGCTACGCCGTCGTTAGAACCCGAAATACCGTAAAATAATTCAATCGCTCCGTACACAATCACAAACCATTTGGCTTTGACAGGAATAAAAAAGTAAAGATAAATAAGCGCATTGGGGAAAATCATACCGAATGCAAGCAACAATCCATATACGCTGCCCGAAGCTCCGACTGTCGGCGTATTAATTAACAAATTCAATTCACCCATAAGTTGGTCGGAATAATTTTTGCCTTCGCTCATGATATTCAGTCCGTTTTCTTTGACAAGTTCTACCATATCTGCATGCATCTGGCTTACCAAATCATAGATCCGTATGCCGCAGACCAACTCCTGAACCAATGCAGCTCCGATCCCCGTAATAAAATAGTAAATCAACATTTTCTTTGCACCCCAATAATTTTCAATGCTGCTGCCAAACATCCACAAGGCAAACATGTTGAAAAAGATATGTCCGAATCCACCGTGCATAAACATGTAGGTAATGAATTGATGCGGATAAAATAATTCGGATTCAATATAATGCAGACCCAGTATATCATAGAGGTCTATATGTAAAATATTCCGAAAAGCAATGGTCGCCAAGAAAAACAAACCGTTAATTATGAGCAGATTCTTTACTACCGGCGGCAATATCGAAAACCGCTGTGGCGAATAATATTGTTCGTTCATACGTATCCTTATTTTTTGAAGTGCAAAAGTACAAAAATTAATTGAGAATTGAAAATTGAAAATTGATTGTGCCTGCGGATGAGGATTGTCTTCCCCTATTGTCCGAATCAGGATTTACAGGATTGTCCTAAGGAATATCGTCTTCACAGGTGTTTTTTCAATATATCCTCTATCTCTTTTTCAAAATCGACAATGACGATTGTTTTTGCTTTTTCTTCCAAAGTTTCTATATCGGAAATAATGAAAGGAATTTTTGTACTGTCGAATATCGGGATTTTGATTTTTTCAATATCTTCTTTATAGACGTGAGGTTGCGCCTGTCCTCGCTGAAGTTTATAAATGGTTGACTGCAATGTTTTAAGACAGTAATAAAT
>JAISRU010000110.1 GCA_031273515.1 Bacteroidales bacterium
CCCACCCATGTAATATTCCGAAAGTAATATTTTGTCCCTTCGTTGACATGAATATCAATATTCATGGTTTTCTTCGAGGTAAAATACATGGTGTCGGACAGAATGTAAGCGTCTCTGTATCCAAATTCATTGTATTTCTTTATCAGATTTATCTTATCGGTCTCGAAAGCATGTTGTTCGTATTTGGATGTCTTAAACCGAAAACGAACCCTGTCGGCATAATAGTTCAGCAATAATTGACCCAGATCCTTACCTTTGTATCTCTCGTGATTTTTAAAGAAATCAACAATGGCGGTATCGACAGAGGAAAAAGGCTGAAACAAGAATTTGGTCTTTGTTTCTTTCATTGCCATGCGCAATTTGGTTGCATCAACTTCGTGTGCGCCATAGACATTGATCCGTTCCACTTTTACTTTTTTCCCTTTGTTTACCTCGATGGTCAGGGCAACAAAATTGGGATTAAGCGTATCGATTTGTTCGGTAACTTCCGTTGAGGCAAAATAAAATCCTTTTTCTTTGTAATAATCCGTTACTACATTTTTGACGATTATCTTTAAGTTGTCATTCACTATTTTGCCCTGCGACAGGCTTACTTTTTTATTAAACTCTTCTATGTCGCTTTTTTTAACTCCTTTGTAGATAAAACTGCTCAAACGGGGAGCTTCTTCGAGATAGATGTCGATAAAAATAATTTTTCCCGTAATCTTACTTGCCTGAATTTTAATATTATCTTTATACAATCCAGAGCTGGAAAGACGTTCGATTGTTTTTCTGATCTTTTCTCCCGGAATTTTAATTTTATCGCCTACGGCAAAATGTAAAGTCCGTAAATCGCATTCGGCAGTACCGCTGAAAGAAATCCCTCCAATCTCGTATTCTGTCGGATTCAGATAATTCAGTTCTATGTTCGCCGATCCTCCTGCTTCCAGAACAACCTGAGCATGGGATACGTATCCCCCAATAAAAAATAATGAAATAAGCAATCGCTTTACACTTCGCATTTAATTTCTTTAATTATTACAATACAAATAGTCCAACGACGAAGAACAGGTTTTATTTTGACACGTCGTAAATTTGTTCGCTTGTTTTGCCAAAACGTCGTTCCCGTGTCTGGTAATCTGCAATGGCTTTGTAGAGTTCTTCTTTTGAAAAATCGGGCCACAATACATCCGTGAAATACAATTCCGTATAAGCCAATTGCCACAACAGATAATTGCTGATGCGATATTCTCCGCTTGTACGTATCAACAAATCGGGATCGGGCATAAAATGGGTGGATAGATAATTGGCAAACAGTTGTTCATCAACCTGCTCGCTGTTCAGACGATGTTCTTCTGCTGCCTTTGCGATTTGTTTTGCCGCATGAGCAATTTCCCATCGTGAACCATAGCTGAGAGCGACTACTAATTGTAAGGCTTCATTGTTTTTTGTCTTTTCTTCTGTCCGTTTCAGTTCCTGATAACATTCACTGTCGAGCATATCCAATTTACCGATTGCCCGAAACCGAATATTATTCCTGTTCAGATTATCTATTTCCGTATGACACGATTTAATAAACAAATTCATCAGTCCGCCTACTTCCACAGGGGAACGATGCCAATTCTCAATAGAAAAAGCATAGACGGTAAGATATTCAATTCCTGTTTCTATGCAGCCTTCCAAGACGCTTCTCAAAGCGGTAGCGCCTTGCGTATGTCCTTCTATACGTGGTTTATTCCGCTGTTTTGCCCAGCGTCCGTTGCCGTCCATGATGATGGCAACATGTTTCGGAATGGGTTTTGTTTTCAGGTCTTCTGAAGAAATCATGCAATAAATACAATACGGGACTTTAAACTTAACGTCTTTTTGCTTTTCTTTTCAAAGAAGACATGCTTGTACCTGTTGGCATCTGACAGTTCTTTGTATAATTCAGTTTGAAAGAAAAAGAAAGTACGGCAAAAGAATACCAGTCTTTTGTTTTTGCATTGTTTCCTCTGGCAGTTCCCGCTTTATGATAATCGGGATAACCATTTGCATCCAGCACGGTTGTTCTGTCGGCAAGGTCGGCAACAAGTATATCACGAGTTCTTTCAAGAAATTTCCTGTCCACATAAACGCCGCTCACGTCGTCGATATAATCGGTGAATGTTTTACGAAATCCCCATTCCAGTCCGACGCAATAATATTTCAGGAAATTGACGCGCATCCCTATTCCGAAAGGAATGGAAAAACCTGTCAGGGCATATCGTTTTTTATTATGAAGAAGCCCGTTGTCATCAACCATATTCAACTCCTGACCCTCTGTACCAAGCGCTTGTAAATCGTACCATACTCCGTTGAGTTCGGCGCGCGGACAAAAAGAAAATACCGACGCTCCTGCAAACAAATAAGGAGAAAAAGGATTCAGACCCTTTTCGTTGTACAATCTCAAGAAATTTATCTCCATCTGGGCGGATAATTCGGACAACGGCGACCGAAAACTTAAATTACGGGCGATATCACTTCCTGTTTTGGCGTCGCTTGCTTCCATCGAACCGAATAAAGCCGTTACCTTAAAGGCAAAACGCGGATTGATGTTGTATCTGAATAAGATACCTCCCGCAGGACGAGAACCTGTGAAAACGCCTTTGGGATTCAAATCGCCCATATAAAACGACACGCCTCCGCTGAGTCCAATTTCAGAATATTGCGCCTTTCCAGCAAATGTTGCTGTCAATAAAGCGCATAGAATAAAAAATAACCGTTTCATCTATATAGTGTTTTTATTTAAACAATATTACAATCTACTACATAATACATTATTATTCAGACTATAAAACAATTTCAGACAGTATTTCTTTCCCGTCTGAACAAGCTATAATCATTTTAGAATAACACTTTGCAAAGATAGTAAAAAAATAATTGAAAATTGAAAATTGAGAATTGAAAATTGTCTTGAACTGTGATTTATCTGATTAAATGATTGCCTGCGGATGAAGAAATTATTACACAGAGTTCCACAGAGAAGACACAGAGAACCACAGAGAACCACAGAGAAATCCTGCTAATACTAAAAATCTTGCTAATCCTGATACAGACAAAAGAGGAGGGTGCATTTCAAATTGTCGCATAAAGGACGGCAACGCCTGTCCCGTTAGTATCTTATGTTCAAAATTGATGTAATTTTTGGCAGAATATGCTATTATCTTTTTGTTTTCGTCTTG
>JAISRU010000140.1 GCA_031273515.1 Bacteroidales bacterium
CACCATGCCCGCCAGAAAGATCGGATTGTTCACGAAACGTTTCATGTCGCCTGTCTTTTCCAATTCGGCAAGATTATACTTGCAGAAATTATTTATCTCCAAACGGTAATCGTCTAAGGGATGTCCTGAAATATAAAATCCCGTAACTTCCCGCTCTTTGTTCAGTTTTTGCAACGGCGTCCATGGTTGGCAGAAAGGAATTGGCAGTCTGAAATCCTGATTATCGTCCGCATCATCATCGAACAAAGATATTTGTCCGGCGATCTTTGTCCCCTGATAGGCAGATGCATATTTGAGTAACTTTTCAAGAAAAGTAGTGTTGTCTGTTTCGACGAAAAACTGTGCACGATGCGTGTCGCCAAGCGTATCGAACGAACCTGCCAACGCCAATGCCTCTATTGCCCGTTTGTTGCATGTCCGCAAATTGATCCGCTGTATGAAATCGAAAATCGAAGTGAAAACCCCATTCGTTTCCCGTTCTTTGATAATATCTTCGACCGTTGTATGTCCGACCCCCTTGATTGCCCCCAGTCCGAAACGAATTTCTCCCTTCGCATTCACCGTGAAATGAGCGTCCGACTCATTAATGTCCGGACCCAATACAGCTATTCCAATCCGCTGACAGTCGGCAATTAATTTCGAGATTTCATCAACGTTATTTAGATTGTTGGTCAAGTTAGCCGCCATAAATTCGGCAGGATAGTGCGCCTTGAGATACGCCGTCTGATAGGCAACCCATGAATAGCAGGTCGCATGTGACTTATTGAACGCATACGAAGCAAATTGTTCCCAGTCGCTCCAGATTTGTTCCAATGTCTCAACAGGTTCAAATCCGCGTTGGGTAGCTCCTTCGATGAATTTAGTATGCAGCGCTTTCATTTTATCCACCTGTTTTTTCCCCATAGCTTTACGCAACTCGTCGGATTGTCCGCGTGTAAATCCTGCCAAATCACGACTGAGAAGCATCACCTGTTCTTGATATACGGTAATGCCATGCGTTTCTTTCAGACGTTTTTCCATTTCGGGAAACGGATATTCGATAGGCTCCAATCCATGTTTGCGACGAATAAACTGCGGGATATACTTCATGGGACCGGGACGATACAAGGCATTCATAGCAATGAGGTCTTCGAGTTTGGACGGTTTTAAATCCCTGAGATATTTCTGCATTCCTTCCGATTCAAACTGAAACGTCGCCACCGTAGCTCCATCGCTAAAGAGTTGATAGGTGAGTTCATCGTCCATGTTGAGAGCATTGATGTCGATATCTGTTCCTTTCGATTTTTTGATATTCCGAAGGGCGTCTTTGATGATGGTAAGCGTTTTGAGTCCGAGGATATCCATTTTAATCAGTCCGACCGATTCGATCGAAGAACCTTCATATTGAGTTACCGGCATATCTTCGCCCGTTTCTTTGTCTTTAGCGGTGGCGATGGGGACAAAATCAGTGAGATCGTCGGCGCCGATAATCACTCCGCAGGCATGGACGCCCGTCTGACGAACCGTGCCTTCGAGCATAGACGCATATTTGATGGTCGTTACGACGTTTTCATCCTTCGACCGACTTGCTTCTTTAAATTCGTTGACCATTTTCAGACAATTGGCTATCGTAACAGGAGGAGCTTCTCCTGTTTTGTTGTCTTTGGGGAAAGCATTCGGAATGAGTTTCGCCAGATTGTTGGACGTCGCTAAAGGTAGATTCTGCACGCGGGCAACATCTTTCACGCTTGATTTTGCCGCCATTGTTCCGTAAGTAACGATATGGGCGACACGTTCTTTTCCATATTTTTCCGTTATCCAGTTCAGGACTTTGTTTCTGCCTTCGTCGTCGAAATCGATGTCGATATCGGGCAGAGAGATACGGTCGGGATTTAAGAAACGCTCAAAGAGCAGGTCGTATTTCAGGGGATCGATGTCGGTGATGCCCAGACAATACGACACGACAGAGCCCGCCGCAGAACCGCGTCCGGGTCCGACCGATACGCCCATCAAACGGGCTTCGCGGATTAGATCGTGTACAATCAGAAAGTAACCCGGAAATCCCATATTACGCATTACGTCCAATTCAAAATCAATTCGTTCTTTTACTTCGTCGGTCAGATTGTCGCCGTAGCGTATTTTCGCCTGTTCCATGGTCAGGGAGCGCAGGTAGTCCGACTCTAATTTGATGCGATAGGCTTTGTCTAATCCGCCTAATTTTTCGATACGACCTTTACTTTCGTTGTCGGGTTCAAATTCGGCGATCAGGTCTTCGGGGGAATATCTTTCTTTATACATCTGTTCTGTTCCAAAGTCAGGGGGGATGTTGAAAGTCGGCATAATAGGATCTCTGTTCAGACTGTAATATGCTATCTTGTCGACAATTTCCTGCGTGTTGTAAAGCGCTTCGGGAATATCGGCAAAGAGCGTTGTCATTTCCTCCGGCGTCTTGAGCCATTCCTGTTGCGTATAGCGCATACGGTTTTTTTCTTTGAGGTCTTTGCCTGTACTCAAACATATCAGACGGTCGTGCGCTTCTGCATGATCTTCTTCTACAAAGTGGACGTCGTTGGTGGCGACAAGTTTGACGTCCAATTCTTCTGCGATAGATATCAGGTCTTTATTTTGTATTTGTTGTCTTTCGAATGTTGTTTTCGCTTCCTCTATCAGGGACGGATGTCGTTGGAGTTCTATATAATAGTCTGCCTCGAAGCGATCTTTAAACCATCGAGCCGCTTCTTTGGCTGCATTGTAATCGCCTGCTTCTAATTTCCGGTGGATCTCTCCTCCCAGACAGGCAGAAGTTACAATTAATCCTTCTCTGTATTGTTCCAAAATCTCCTTGTCGATGCGGGGACGATAATAATATCCCTGCGTCCATCCCATAGAAACAAGTTTACACAGATTTTGATAACCCTGTTTGTTTTTCGCCAGAAGAATCAAATGATAACCGCTTCCGTCTTCTTTCAGACTCTTATCGAAACGGGTACGTCGAGCAACATAGACTTCACAACCTAAGATCGTCTTAAAGATAGAGGCTTCTGCTTGCCTGATCTGATCTGCCAGACTGATTTGTTCTGCTTCGGACAGCTGTTCATTGAGTTGTTGTTTCAGTTGAGCGATCTTAGTATGGACTTTTGCATTGATTTTTTCACCATAGTCGAAAAACTCTTTAATACCGTACATATTTCCGTGGTCTGTGAGCGCGATTGCCGACATCCCTGTACGAACAGCTTTGTCTATCAGTCCTGAAATGGTGGACATTCCGTCTAAAATGGAATAGTGAGAGTGAACATGCAAATGCGTAAATTGAGACATATAGAATAGATATAATTTTCTGCAAAGATAGCATAAATTAATTGAAAATTGAAAATTGAAAATGGCGCAAAGCGACGAGGATTGTCTTGAACTGTGATTCCGTTTTCAATTTCCCTGGTGTACTTTTCAATTTCCCTGATGTACTTTTCAATTTCCCTGGTGTACTTTTCAATTTCCCTGATGTACTTTTCAATTTCCCTGGTGTACT
>JAISRU010000042.1 GCA_031273515.1 Bacteroidales bacterium
AGTTGTCCCATTGCTTCCAATTCTCCAAACTGAGCCTTGTCGTTGGCGTCGTGAATAGAACCCGGACGCAATCCGTCGCCAATGGAGATACCGGCGTCGTATTGGGCGACGATCTCACAGATTTCATCCCAATGCGTATGCAAAAAGTTTTCCTTTCTGTGGATTTGCATCCATTTCGCCATAATCGAACCGCCTCGAGAAACAATCCCCGTGAGTCGCTTTTGTGCATACGGAATATGTTCAGCAAGCAGTCCGGCATGAATGGTGAAATAATCTACTCCCTGTTCGCACTGTTCGATAAGCGTATCCCGATAGAGTTCCCATGTCAGATTCTCAATACTGCCGTTTACCTTTTCCAACGTCTGATAAACAGGCACCGTGCCTACAGGAACAGGACAATTGCGGATAATCCATTCTCTGGTTTCATGGATGTTGCTCCCTGTGGAAAGATCCATCAGCGTATCGCCTCCCCAACGACAACTCCATACCGCTTTTTCCACCTCCTGCTCAATGTCCGAAGAAATAGCCGAATTGCCAATGTTGGTGTTTATTTTGACTAAGAAATTTCGTCCGATAATCATGGGTTCGCATTCCGCATGATTGATATTGCAGGGAATAATCGCTCGTCCTGCGGCAATTTCCTGTCGAACAAACTCAGGCGTAATATGCGTCTTGACGCCCGCTTCTTCGTTGTTCATATTCTCCCGAATGGCGACAAATTCCATTTCGGCGGTAATAATTCCCTGTCTGGCATAATACATTTGGGTCAGGGAGCGTCCTTTTACGGCACGACGCGGCAGATGTTTGTGTTCAAAACGAAGATAGTCCAACGTTTTGTCTTCCATGCGCATTCTTCCGTATTGGGACGACAGACAAGGTAACTGTTCGGAGTCTGCTCTTGCGTTAATCCACTGTTCCCGAATGCGCGGCAGACCTTTACGCAAGTCGATTTCCTGAGCAAGGTCGGAAAACGGACCGCTTGTATCATAGACGGTTACATATCCGTTGTCGGTATATATATTTTCGCCGTTTTTTTCTGTTACGGTCGGCGTCAGTTTGATTCTGCGCATCGGCACGAGGATGTTAAATAGTTTTCCTTCTACATATATCTTTTCCGAATTGGGAAAAGGTGTTCTGGTTATGTTCTGTTTCATGATTTATTCTTTTCGGACAATGTTCTCAACGATTAATTTAAAAACGATGTTAATGGACTGCTTGCTTCTGCCTGTTGTTTCACCGTTCCCAATTGGGACAGATAAGCGATACGTCCAGCTATTGTTGCCATTTTGAATGCTTTTGCCATATTTTCCGGATCTCCTGCAACAGCGATAGCCGTATTGATCAATACCGCATCGGCGCCTGCTTCCATAGCTTCAGCGGCATGACTTGGCGCTCCAATACCCGCATCCACAATTACGGGAACGTTACTCTGTTCGATGATTATTTCGAGTAAGTCTTTTGTCCGCAGTCCTTTGTTAGTCCCGATAGGAGAACCCAAAGGCATCACGACAGCCGCGCCGACTTCTTCCAAACGTTTACACAACACAGGATCAGCCTGTATGTAGGGCAAGACAATGAATCCCAATCGGGCAAGTTCTTCCGTTGCCTTGAGCGTTTCGACAGGGTCGGGCAGAAGATACTTCGGATCGGGATGAATTTCTAATTTGATAAAATGGGTTTCGAATGCTTCCCGCGACAGCTGAGCGGCAAAAACGGCTTCCTCTGCATTCCTTACGCCCGAAGTATTCGGTAAAAGCTGAATATGAGGATGCCGAATATGTATCAGCATGTTGTCGTTTGTATTACCCATGTCGATGCGTTTCATGGCAACCGTTACCATTTCCGTTTCGGACGACAGAATTGCTTTTTCCATGACCTCGCTCGAACTGAATTTTCCTGTCCCGACAAATAAACGGGACGAAAACGCTTTGTCTCCTATGATTAACTTATCCATTCTGTTTCTGTTTTGTATGTAGATGTATTTTCCGCATGATTTCTTTTGTTTCTTTCGTCGGATTGTCTGCCTGCAAGATCGCTCCCGAAATAGCAACACCCTGTACGCCCGTCTGCAAGAGTTCCGAAACTGCGTCGGAAGTAATTCCTCCAATGGCAGTAACGGGAATATGGACTGCATTGTTGCGACATGTCTGCATAATGGCGCGATAACCTTCTATTCCCAACACAGGACTGAGATTGTTTTTCGTCGATGTAAACCGGAAAGGTCCCAAACCGATATAATCCACAGGCAAACGAGAGGAATGCAAAATATCTTCCGCCGTATTGCAGGTATATCCGATTATGAAATTCTCTCCCAATATCTCCCGCGCCTGACAGGGATGCATGTCCGATTTACCAAGATGTACGCCGTCTGCTCCCGTTGTTTTGCAAATCTCCACGTGGTCGTCTATGATAAAAACGGCATTGTAAGTCTGGCAAAGCGGTTGCAGTTGCAAGGCGAGTTGTTCAACTTCCTGTTCTGCATATCCTTTCATGCGTAACTGAACCCATTTGCATCCGCCACGCAACGCCATTTCTGCCGATTGATAATACGTATAACGGTCGCTGTGATGGGTGATAAACTGCAACTGAAATGCTTTTTGCTGTTCTTGCGTCATATTGTCCGTAATTTTGTGAATTGACTTACCACGTCTTCCTTTGCCCATACCGCTCCCAATACAGCCGCTCCTCCGAAGGCATATTGTTTGAGTAAAGGCAATGTCGTCCGATCTATTCCTCCTAAGGCAATTACTTTTTCGTTTATTTTTCCATCTTCAGACGCCGTTTGTAAAATGCGCTCACTGAATGAAGAAAAATAGCCTTCTTTGGAAATGCTGTCAAAAACAGGACTTAAAAACACATAATCATAAGCGCTTATATCTTCCAACTCTTCAATGGAATGACACGATTTGCTGACGTTTACTTTTCGCTTGCCCGAATAACTGTCGTTGCGGGAATTAAGATGAACCCCCAACAGATTATAGTTGTCTGTCAATTCAAAAAAGGAATGTATCTTAATCCGACAATGATATTCCTGCTTGATTCCGTTGAGCAAATCAGTATATTCTTTTTGCGAAGCATCGGGTTTTCTAAGATGCAGCGTTTCCAGACCGGCTTCAAACAAAGCATTGATTTTATCCTGTTCGCCGACAATGAAATCGGGATGTGTTACAACGAATAAACGCACAATACCTATCCTCCGAATATAGCGTTGATAATAACAATATTATCCTTGTTATTGACAATATGTTTTTCCCATTCCGTTTTGGGAACGACCGTGTTATTCACTGCAATGGCAATGCCGACCCGATTGACGAGTTTGATTTCGTCCAATACATCCGTCAGATAACAGTTATCCTTTATGTTGCAGGGTTTGCTATTGACCGTAATTATCATCGACTTTAAACTTTCCTTTTAGAATATTTTTCCGATAAAATTCCGGCAATTTCTCAATGGCATAGCGCAGGGAAGTACGCGGTATCCTGGAATAATTTGTACGTAGAAAAGCCATCATACGGGATTGATTTCGTTTGCCCATTTCGCGAAGCATCCAGCCGATAGCTTTATGTATCAGATCGTGCGGACTGTCAAACAAGATTTCGGCAATAGAGAGCGTATCGTCAAAATCATTATTGCGGATAAAAGACAGCGTGCTGACAATCGCAATGCGTTGACTCCACAATTTATTGCTCTTTGCCAATTGATACAAAACATCGCGCGGTTTATCTACCAGATAATTCCCCAGAATAACGTAAGCCGTTGAATCGACCAAATCCCAATTGTTGATATAGTCTGTATGTGTCAGGTAACAATCCACGACATCCTTTTTTTCTTTTTCATCTGCCAGTTCAAACTTCTTTTCCAGAATAAAGAGTCCGCACAGACGCACTTCATGAACCTGATGTTGTATCAGTTTGGCTGTTTCTGTCAGCGGAAGAAGTCTGTACTTAATTGCGATCTGTCTGGTTTCAGGTATCTTTATTCCCCAGAAAACGTCAGCTTCCGCATATTGACCTTCTCCTGTTTTGAAAAATCGTTGTTGATACGCTGCTTTTTCTTCATCTGCAAGCAA
>JAISRU010000040.1 GCA_031273515.1 Bacteroidales bacterium
TATGAAGTGGTGGATAATTCTATCGACGAGGCATTGGCAGGGTATTGTAAAAATATAGAGGTTGTGATACATCCCGATAATTCGATTAGCGTATCGGACGACGGTCGCGGAATTCCAACCGATTTGCACGAAAAAGAACAGCGTTCCGCTCTGGAAGTTGTCATGACAGTATTGCATGCAGGCGGAAAATTCGACAAAGGTTCCTACAAAGTATCGGGCGGATTGCATGGCGTAGGCGTTTCCTGCGTGAATGCATTGTCGAAATATCTTAAAGTTGAAGTCTTTCGGGAAGGAAAACATTTTTTACAGGAATACAAATATGGTCATCCGTTATTTCCCGTAAAGGAAGTCGGTGAATCGGACAAGACCGGTACTACCATTTATTTCACTTTCGACGACAGCATTTTTGACGCTGTTGTCTATAAATATGCCACGCTGGCTACCCGTTTGCGTGAACTCGCATTCCTGAATAGAGGCATCCGTTTAACGCTGAAAGATTTGCGTGAAACTCCCGAAGGAGAAGAACAAGCCTCCGATGTCTTTTATTCGGAAAAAGGATTGGTAGACTTCATCTCCTATTTAGACGGAAACAGAGAAAAGTTAATGGAAAATCCTATTTATATGGAAGGGGAAAAAAATGCCGTCCCGATAGAAATTGTCATGCAGTACAATACTTCTTTTTCGGAGAATCTGCATTCGTATGTCAATAATATCAACACGATAGAAGGAGGAACACATCTAACGGGCTTCCGCAGGGGATTAACCCGCACGTTGAAAAACTATGCCGAGAAAACAGGATTGTTCAGTAAATTAAAATTCGATATTTCTCCTGAAGATTTCAGAGAAGGATTAACAGCCATTATTTCGGTAAAGGTACAGGAACCTCAGTTTGAAGGTCAGACAAAGACGAAATTGGGAAACAGTGAAGTAGAAAGCGTTGTCAGTCAATTGGTGAGTGAAATGCTTTCGTATTATCTGGAAGAAAATCCCAAAGAAGCCAGAATGATTGTGGATAAAGTGGTGTTGGCGGCTACGGCTCGTCATGCAGCGCGTAAGGCGAGGGATCTGGTGCAACGAAAGAGTGTCTTGGGAGGATCGGGATTACCGGGTAAACTTTCGGACTGTTCCGATAAAGACCCTGTGAAATGCGAACTCTTTATTGTCGAGGGCGATTCGGCAGGCGGGACAGCCAAACAGGGACGCGATAATAGAATACAGGCTATTCTTCCTCTGCGGGGAAAAATTCTGAATGTGGAAAAAGCAATGCAGTATCGTATTTTGGAAAACGAAGAGATAAAAAACATCTATACGGCATTGGGTGTCAGCATTGGCACGGAAGAAGATGCAAAAGCGCTGAATATCGATAAACTCCGATACCATAAAGTGGTGATTATGACCGATGCCGATGTGGACGGAAGTCATATTGCGACCCTGTTGATGACTTTCTTTTTCCGTTATATGCGCGAATTGATAGAATTAGGTTATATCTACATTGCGACGCCTCCTTTATATTTGGTGAAGAAAGGGAAAGAAGAAACCTATTGCTGGACGGAAGATGAACGAATTGCCATATTAAAATCTTTGCAGGAACAGGGACGAGATAAAAGTGTTCATGTGCAACGATACAAAGGACTTGGAGAAATGAACGACGAGCAATTATGGACTACCACCATGGATCCTGAACGCAGAACATTGCGCAGAGTAACCATTGATAATGCCATTGAAGCCGATTATGTCTTTTCCATGCTGATGGGCGATGAAGTTCCACCACGCAGAGAATTTATTGAAAAGAATGCACGTTATGCCAATATTGATGCATAATCGCTGCATTGAGGATTAACAGATACAGGAAAGAAACGGTTTTGTTCAACAGAGTTCAGTATAAGTCTGATGAAAATAATTTGCGCAGGTCGGAATTATAAAGGTCATATTGATGAATGTAAGTATCCGATACCGGATAGACCAGTGTTCTTTTTGAAGCCCGAAACATCGTTACTGCTCAAAAACAGACCTTTCTTTTTGCCCGACTTTTCACAGGACATACAATATGAATTGGAGTTAGTGATACGGATTAGCAAAGCAGGAAAATGTATTCAGGAGCGTTTTGCGCACACGTACTACAACGAAGCGGCTGTCGGTATTGATTTTACGGCAAGAGATTTGCAGCGACAATGCATTGAAAACAGAGAGCCCTGGGACATGGCAAAGAGTTTTGACAATTCTGCTGTTGTGAGTAATTTTATTTCATTGTCTGTTTTACCTCCTGTTACTGATTTAACGTTTCAATTGTTAATCAACGATAAAGAGGTACAGCGAGGCAATACATCGGAGATGCTGTTCTCGGTCGATCGTCTGATTAGCTATATTTCTCAGTTTATTTCATTGAAAACAGGCGATTTGTTGTTTACAGGTACGCCTGCCAATGTCGGGAAAGCAGTCATTAACGATCATTTTCAAGCCTGTTTGGAAGGACAAAAACTTTTGGATTTCAAAATAAAGTAATACGGATAAGCAGATGAAACACCCATGACTAAAGAATAACTTTAGACACATAATGGAATGATTATATCATGTTTTGTAAGGCATTGAATATAAGCAAAATGACAAACATACGAAAAGCTGTACTGCTTTTGAGTAAAAGCAGTACAGCTTTTGGGTAAAAGCAGTACAGGTTTCAGGTAAGAGCAGTACGGCTTTTTAGTAAGAGCAGTACGGCTTTTCATCTGCGTTCGGTATAGCGTTTTTATATGCCTGAAAACGATAATATGTAATGCTGAAAAGATATGAGTCAGGCGGAAAAACCGAAAGTTATATCCGTATGCTGTGTTTTTTTGTTGCAGACAGTCAGGTATTTGTGTTTTTTATTGCAAGTTTTATGAATAAAACAGGGTTTTGTGTTAGAAAATAGTTTACCTTTGCAGTAATTTATATTTCTTGTCGGAAAGAGCAAGATATGTAGAGTATCATGTTTTTAGAGAAGAATAACAAAATAATGGTTTATAAATTTAAAAATAAGAACAGATGGGAAAAGAAGCAGTAGAAATCGCATCAGTAGAAGTGAAACAACTTTTGGAGATGCTTAATGCCGCATTATCGGAAGAATGGCTGGCATATTATCAGTACTGGATAGGAGCGCGTTTGATGGAAGGACCTATGAGAAGTGAAATTGAGCCTGAATTGCTTATCCATGCAAATGAAGAATTGGCTCATGCCGTTCTGGTAGTGGACAGGATTATCCAATTAGACGGAATGCCTGTAATTAATCCTGTTGAATGGACGAAGTTTGCACGTTGCAAATACGAAGCTCCGACAGATCCTTATGTTGAAGTCATTTTAGAACAAAACTTACGGGGAGAACGCTGTGCTATTAAACGTTATGAAGAAATTGCAAACTATACGGTAGGCAAAGATCATGCTACGTATCAAATGGCAGTAGCCATTCTCGAAGATGAACTCGAACACGAACATGACATCGAAGACTGGATCAGGGATTTAACCCGAATGAAAGAAGATTGGAAGAAAATCAGAATGTAATCGACTGTTGTTGTTTAGCATACTGATCCTGACAGTTCTCTTATTAAGGCTGTTCAAAAATCAACTATTCCGATTATTCGGAAGATAAAACGTTTTTTGAACAGCCTTGTGAGAGAGGTATGTCTATTGTCTGAACCGCTGATTATTAGTCGACAAGTGAACGAATCGACAAGTGAACAGGAGCGCAAAGCGACGAGTATTGTCTTTATTGTCTTGAATTATTTCTTATCTTCATGAAAGACTTCCATATTTGCAGGTCGTTTATTTTCAATATCGAATCGCAAAAAAGTTATCGCTGTGTGAAATCCGTAATAGCCCGCCGCTCCCGAATTGATGTACAACAATTTGTGCGGATTATCGTACATTATTTTGAGAATATGAGAATGTCCGCAAACGAAAATATCGGGTTTATACTGATCAATCAATTCCTTACTCCGACTGTTATATCGAGGAGGATAACCGCCAATATGCATCATCAGAATTTGTAATCCGCCTGCTTCAAACAAAACATGTTCGCTAAAACGTGTACGAATATCGTTTCCGTCAATATTCCCATATACCGCTCGCAGGGGTTTAAAATCCTCAAGTTGTTTTATGATTCCCATATTGCCGACGTCGCCTGTGTGCCAAAGTTCGTCGCAGGGAGCAAAAAAATCGAACAACTGCGGATGCAAATCACCATGCGTATCGGAAAGAATGCCTATTTTCATTCCTGTTTCGTATATTGCTGTTCAATGGCTAATAATTGTTGTTTTATATGCAGTCCGCCTGCATAGCCGACCAAAGTACCGTCCGATCCGATTACACGGTGACAGGGAATAACAATCGCTATCGGATTTTTGTTATTTCCCATGCCTGCAGCACGGTACCCTCTTGGAGAACCTGCTGTTTCAGCAAGACGTTTATAACTCCACACTTCTCCATAAGGAATGGTTTGTAATGTCGTCCATATCTTTTCCTGAAATGCTGTTCCTGCCGTCTTAATCGGAATATCAAACAACTGTCGTTTTCCTGTAAGATAGTCGACAAGTTGCAGATAAGTTTCTTTTATCAGCAGCGTTTCCTTTTCCTGAGGCTTCGTTTCAGGCGGTTGATATTTAATTCCGGTTATAAAATTATCCTGTTCCACAATGTGGATTTTCCCTATGATTGTTTGATAAGCATAATAATATTGTCTGTTTTCCATACGCTATTTACATGATTAATTTTTCCTCCTCCCTACCCCTCTCCAATCCAAAAATGGAAAGGGAAGATTCGTCATTGCGAGTCCCCACCCTGTCGTGTCGTCAGGGAAAAAAGGAGGATGACGTGGGATTGCATTGCTGTAACAGTCCTGTCCCGTCAGGGACAGAATGTGACGGCGATTCCACCGACTTGACAAGGGGGTTCAACCCCTTGTTGCTTGTTGCTTGAAACATATCGTTCATCATATTCAAGAGCAATTTTTTCAGAAATTCAATGTATTGCGCAACCATATCCCGCTTTTTGTTTTGACATTATTTCGGCAGGCTCAATATCGATCTTATTCCCACATTCCGTCCCTGACAGGACGGCTCAAGAGAAATGTTGTGATGTTTTCTACCAATATTTTGTCACTAACGGTGGGGTGGCATGAATCGGCGTTTAAAGAAAAAAAATCAACCAACCACTTCTGTATTATAAAACTCATATCGCTTGACAGACAGAGAA
>JAISRU010000052.1 GCA_031273515.1 Bacteroidales bacterium
ATGTAAGGCAGAGAAGTGTTCCAAATTATTATTTGACAGTCTTCCCTGCGTTGAGAATACTGTCAAATTAAAGTTTTGCCGATTTTCCAGACAAGAAACACCTTCGTACCGTTTTTATCCCGATAAAGATGCGGCAGAAAATAATCCCTTGCGTTACCTCTGCCGTTTTTTTGCTGTCGGATTGCCTGTCGAATTGCCGTTGGGGATGCATACAGAACCATAAATCCGTATAATTCTGCAAAAACATATTTTCTGCAGAGATACTAAATCTTTCATAGCGCTTCAAAAAAGAATTACCCCAACTATTCCGTATGGATAATTTTTTGTACCTTTGCAGGAATTTTCAGTCATGCCATGCGGACGATAAACCCTGCTCCTCCATTGGAGGGAAATAATGACGGAATGATAATAAAGAATTAAAATTATAAAATCATGCGAATAGAAAAGAAAATTTTATGTATTATGCTGGCAGTAATGGTTCTGCCTGTGGCGAGTATGGGACAAAAAACGGTTTATAATTCCTTTCCCGATATGCCTGTTGATGAAAATACCAAATTAGTTACCTATCAGAATGTGGTAACAATGAAAGGAAATTCGGGCGAATTATACGACAGAGCATATAAATGGGCGAATAAATATTATAAAAATCCGACAGCCGTAATCCTGAAACATGACAAAGAAAAAGGAATTATCGAATGCGTATCCAATATCCCCATTTATACGCTGGCAAAAGACGGAGTTACCAAAACCTCTGCCGGTTATGTCTATTATACCTTAACGATAGAGGCAAGAGAAGGACGGTATCGTTATACAATTACAAATATCCATAAAAGGGAGCAGGCACAGTTTCCCATTGAAAAATGGTTGGATGCATCGCGTCCTGAGTGGACTGTTGTTCGTTATGATCATCTTCACCAGATAGATGAAGCCGTTAGAAAATTGATGAAAGACATAGATGAAGGCATGTTGCCTCCAAAAGTTATTGTCGATGAGTGGTAAAGAACAGCAACAAAGCGATTGTCAGATTGTAGAAGAACCGGTTTGCTTGCCGCCAAGCATATTGTGGCTTATCAACGACGACGTCAATACCTTTGAATTTGTTATTGAGAATCTGATTGAATTGTGCGGACATACTTATGAACAGGCATTCCAGTGTGCTCTGATAACACACTATCGAGGTAAATGCGATATTCTGGAAGGAAATTATGTCAAATTGACACTCATTGCCCACATAATGCGTAGAAGAGGGCTGACGGCAGAAGTTACAACGTAATCCCACAGCAGTTTTACGAAGGATTAATTATATCATGGAAATAAAAGCTATATTACAAAGGTATTGGCATTATTCGTCTTTTAGAGATTTACAGGAAGATATAATTCGTTCGGCGCTCAGTGGAAAGGATACGCTTGCCCTCTTGCCTACAGGTGGAGGTAAATCGATTTGTTTTCAAGTCCCTGCAATGGCTATGGAAGGCGTCTGTATTGTCGTTTCTCCGCTGATTGCCTTAATGAAAGATCAGGTAGAAAACTTAGTCCAAAAAGGAATTACGGCGGCATGTATTCATTCGGGATTACATACGAGGGAAATCGAATTGATACTTACCGAGTGCATTCAGGGGAAAACAAAGTTTCTTTATCTTTCTCCCGAACGTTTGAAAAACAAGCTCTTGCAAAATTGTGTACGAGAGATGCAGGTCTGTTTACTTGTCGTGGATGAAGCGCATTGTATTTCGCAGTGGGGATATGATTTTCGTCCTCCGTATTTGGAGATCGCTGCATTTCGCAAATTAATTGTTCCTGCAGTTCCCGTGTTGGCGCTTACCGCTACGGCAACCGAAGAAGTGATTAAAGATATACAGTTCCAATTAGATTTTCGAGAAGAAAATGTGTTCCGAAAGAGTTTTCATCGGGAAAACCTTACGTATTTCGTTTTCAAAGAGGAGAACAAACTCGGTCGTTTACTGCAGATTATCAAGCGGACGCCCGGAACGGGAATCGTTTATGTCCGCAATCGCAGAAAGACGCAGGAGATAGCGGACTTTCTCAACAGAAACAACATCTCTGCCGATTTCTATCATGCCGGTTTGGACGTCGGACTTAGAGATGACAAACAAAATCGGTGGAAACAGGAAAAAATCCGTGTGATTGTAGCCACGAACGCTTTCGGCATGGGGATAGACAAAGCGAATGTTCGTTTTGTAGTACATTTTGATATTCCCGATAATATGGAAGCCTATTTTCAGGAGGCAGGAAGAGGCGGACGCGATGAAAAACGCGCTTATGCCGTCTTACTATACGAAGAAAATGATATTACGGAATTGTATTACAATTTTGAAACCTCTTATCCTCCTGTTGAAACGATACAGAGCGTTTATCAGGCATTGTGTAATTTCTTCCGAATACCTGTGGGAAACGGAGAAGGCGCAGGCTTTGATTTCAATATGACGGATTTTATAAAGACGTATAAATTTTCATCATTGGTTGTCTATAACAGTCTTATTTTTATAGAGCGGGCGGGATTTATTGCCCTGACAGATGCTGTACGAAATCCGTCGAAGGTTTATATTCCTCTTTCGCGCGAGGATTTATATCGATTTCAGGTAGCCAATGAGAAGTATGATAATTTCATTAAGTTATTGCTTCGTTCGTATGGCGGATTGTTTTCGTTATTTGTCCCCATCAGGGAGAACGAACTTGCTCGACGGGCAAGATTACCTCTCGAAGCAGTTGTTGCTGCTTTGAATTATTTAAACAGTCAGCAAGTAATTATTTATCAGCCGCAGACCGAAAATCCGCATATTACATTTCTACAAAACAGGGTGGATGCTAATCATGTATTTCTTTCGCGACGGGTATACGACGACCGTAAACAAATCGCAAAGAAACGTTTAGACGCTATGTTGAAATATATAACAAGCGAAGTCAAATGCAGAAATAAGTTATTGCTTGAATATTTTGGCGAACGTCATGTGCATCGTTGCGGAAAATGCGACGTCTGTCTGCGACACAATCGGGAAGAATTAAGCGAAGAAGAATTTGATTTTCTGCAAAAAGAAATACAACGTTTGTCGCAAGACGGTGAACAAAACATTGATTATTTAATCGACAAATTACATTATCCCCGTGAGAAGATCATACAGGTCGTCCGATGGCTCATGGATAATAATTAAACCAATTAATTGAGAATTGCCTTCGGGTGATTATTTTTAGTGAACAAACGGACAAAGTAAACGAGTGAACAAGAGTCAAAGCGATGCAAACAACGCAGCCATCATTGCGACGGCGAAGCCGGAAGCAAGGGTCATGTCCCGTCAGGGACAATTATGTTGGTAGAAGAAATGTACACCTCTATTATTCGACCTCGAAGAGGTCAAATGTTTATAGAAGAAATGTACACCTCTGTTGTTCGATCCCGAAGGGGTCGAATTGAAACACACCCTCTTGTTTCTATAAACATACGATGTCTTCGACATCAATTCCATCCCTGCGGGATTTTTTACGCTTGCGAGAATCTGAAATACACCCAACATTCCATCCCTGACGGGACGGCGGCGGGTGTTTTACATTCCGTTTTCTACCAACATTGTGTCCCTAACGGGACAGGCGTGGGTCTTTTCGTCCGAATGGCTATCCTGTCAATCAGTTAATCAGATAAATCAGAGTTCAGACAAAAGCGTCCGAATGGTCATTTTCAATTTTCACCAACTATGATTATTCTCTTTCAACCATTCCTGTGCAGATATATGCCCTAAACGTGCCGCTTC
>JAISRU010000090.1 GCA_031273515.1 Bacteroidales bacterium
TCTTTGTCAGACGATAAGCCTGATTTTGTGCTGCATGCAAATCGTCATTAATAATAACTTCATCAAATTTATCTGCAAAGCTAAGTTCATATTCCGCTTTGTCTTTTCGTTTTCGGATAGATTCTTCCGTTTCCGTACCACGATACATAAGTCGTTCTTTGAGCGTGTCCAAAGACGGAGGCATTAAAAAAACCGCCAGCGACCGATCAGGATATTTATTCTTGATATTCAAACCTCCTACCACATCCACATCGAATAAAACATGTTTTCCTGTTGCCCAGATACGTTCTATTTCGGAAAGCAGCGTACCGTAGAACTGATTGGGATACACCTCTTCCCATTCCAGAAAATCATTGTTTTGGATTTTTTCTTTGAAGCGTTTCGTTGTAAAGAAGTAATAATCGTTCCCGTTGATTTCGTTTTCTCTTTTGGGACGATTTGTTGCCGAAACAGAAAACGCCAAAGGTAAACCGGACTGTAACAAATGTCTGACTATGGTTGTTTTACCTGTTCCTGAAGGCGCTGAAAAAATAATCAGTTTTCCATTATTCATATTTCTGTAAACTATTGTTCGTTGTTTTGAAAATAAATATTTGTATTTGCCTGCAAAAGTACAAAAAATAATTGAGAATTTTTGGTCATGCCATACGGATGCTTCTGTCTCGAACTGTGATTTGTCTGATTAAATGATTAACATGATTCCTTCGGGTGATTATTATTTCCCGCGGATTCCCGCAGAAATTACAGAGATATCCACAGAGAAAATCCTGCTAATCCTTTAATCTTGTAAATCCTGATATCAGACAAAGGGAAATAATCCTCGTCGCTTGCGCTCTTGTTCACTCGTCCTCTTGTTCACTAATAATCACAGTTCAGAAAATAAAAGACGGACTTGCGCACAAACAAAAAAAGAGAGGCTGTATATACATACAAACCTCCCTATACAAAAAACTTTTAAAAATTCAAAACACTAAAAACTTTTTCCAGATATCGGATGTTTCTTTATTCTTCTTCCGAAAACAAATCTTCTTTTGTTTCTTTTTTTGTTCGTTTCTTTTTTGGTTTTTCTTCTGTTGATTCCGTTGCTGTTTGGTCGTCTTTTTTAGCGCGTGTTTTCTTCGGCTTTTTTTCTGTCGTTTTTGTTTCCGTGCCGACAACCTCCTGTTCCGGTTCTGTTATTGTTGTTTCAACAGCAACTTCTTCTTCCTGTTTTGTTTCTGTTTCTGTTTCTGCAACAACTTCATCTTGACTTGTCTCTGTTTCTGCAACAATTTCATCCTGATTTGTTTCCGTTTCAACAGTAACTTCTTCCTGATTTGTTACTGTTTCAACAACAACCTCTTCCTGATTTGCCACCGCTTCAACAATAGCTTCTTCCTGATTGGTTACTGTCTCAACAGCGGTGTCTTCCTGACTTGTTTCCGTTTCAACAAGACTTTCATCCTGTTTTGTCTCTGTTTCGACAAGCGTTTCATCTTTTATCTCTGCTTCGACTGATTTGGGGGAATGCTTCTTTTTATTTTTGCTTTCCGCCATTTCCAGATCTGCTTTGAGCGAAACAAAAGCATCCAAATCGCCTAATGTAGATTTCTCTATCGTTTCGGTAAGACGTTTAGCAATTTTTGAGCCGTCTTTCATTTTCTTTCTTTCGACGTCTTCTCTCGCTTCTCTTTCCGCATCTTTTATGTCCTGCCATATTCTGGAATGCGACAGACTAAGTTTCTTATTCTCTTTGGAAAACTCAACAACTTTAAAGTTTTCGGTTTCTCCCAAGCGGATAATTGTACCGTCTTCACGCAGGAGTCCTTTGTGGAAAACAAAGCCTTCCGTTCCTTCCGCCAATTTGATTATCACGCCTTTGTCAACTTCATCGACCACTGTTCCCCGATGAATACTGCCAACGGTATAAATTGTTTCATAAACATCCCATGGATTTTCTTCCAATTGTTTATGTCCCAAACTCAGACGACGGGTATCAGCATCCATTTCCAAGACAACCACATCAATTTTCTCGCCTATTTTCGTAAACTCGGCGGGATGTCTGATTTTCTTCGACCATGAGAGATCGGAAACATGAATTAGTCCGTCGATACCTTCTTCCAGTTCGACAAAAATACCGAAGCTGGTAAAATTACGAACAATCGCTGTATGACGAGAACCAACAGGACATTTATCTGCTATCGCAATCCACGGATCGGGCATTAATTGTTTAATACCCAAAGACATTTTTCTTTCTTCTCGATCCAGAGTCAGAATAATGGCTTCTACCTCCTGACCTACTTCCAGAAAATCCTGCGCCGTGCGCAAATGCTGCGACCACGACATTTCAGATACGTGAATTAATCCTTCTACGCCCTGAGCGACTTCGAGAAATGCGCCATAATCGGCAATAACAACAACCTTTCCTTTTATTTTATCGCCCACTTTCAGATTGGGGTCTAAGGTATCCCACGGATGAGGAGTCAATTGTTTTAATCCTAATGCGATGCGTTTTTTTCCTTCGTCGAAATCAAGAATTACGACATTGATATTCTGGTCTAATTCAATTACTTCACTCGGATCGTTAATACGTCCCCACGAAAGGTCGGTAATATGGATTAAGCCGTCTACGCCTCCCAGATCGATAAAAGCGCCGTAATGGGTGATATTTTTAACAATACCTTCCAATACCTGACCTTTTTCAAGTCCCGCCATGATTTCCAAACGCTGAGCTTCCAATTCCGATTCGATAAGCGCCTTGTGAGATACGACTACGTTTTTATATTCGTGATTGATTTTTACCACTTTAAATTCCATTGTCTTATCCACGAACACGTCGTAATCCCGAATAGGTTTTACATCTATCTGAGAACCGGGCAAAAAAGATTCGATGCCAAATACATCCACAATCAAGCCTCCTTTTGTTTTCGATTTGACGTATCCCGTAATAATCTCGCCGGTTTCATACGCCTGATTGACCCGATCCCATGATTTCAACAAACGGGCTTTTTTGTGCGACAACAACAACTGACCAGCTGCATCTTCCTGACTTATAATATAAACCTCGATCTTATCGCCGATTTGTACATTCGATAAATAACGTAACTCATTGGCAGGAATAACGCCGTCGGATTTAAAGCCAATATTAACAACTATTTCACGCGGAGTCTTGGCAACAATCGTTCCTTCCACCACTTTTTGTTCCACAATGGCGCTGAAAGTCTGATTGTAAGTTTCTTCTAACTGTTTGCGTTCTGTTCCCGAATACAATTGCGTATCTTTGCCCAATTCATCCCAATTAAAATCGTCGGTATTCGGAGTTATTTTAGGATGAAGATGAATACTGCTCCTTTTGGTTCGTTCCGGTTTGACTTCTGTTTCTGTTTCAGGATTTTCTTCCGTAACTTCTTCTGCAACCGGAGCAATTTCTTCCGTGTCTGTTGTTGTTTCAGGATTTTCTTCCGTAACTTCTTCTGCAACCGGATCAGTTTCTTCCGTGTCTGTTGCTGTTTCTGGATTTTCTTCCGTAACTTCTTCCGCAACCGGAGCAATTTCTTCCGTGTCTGTTGCTGTTTCAGGATTTTCTTCCGCAACTTCTTCCGCAATCGGAACAGTTTCTTCCGTGTCTGTTACTGTTTCAGGATTTTCTTCCGCAGGTTGAATTTCTGCTGTCGGTGTAGTATTTTCTTCCGTAGTTTGAGTTTGTTGAGTCTCTCCATTATCAGGAGTTTCGTCAGAAAAGTTCACTTCTTCTGTCATTTTCTTTGTATTGTGCTAATCTGCACATTCGTTTTAATAAATTAATAATTAGAGGTTTCCTACTTAAATCTGTTCCAAAGAGCCTCTTTTGAAACAAGTTGCAAAGATACAACTTTTTCTTTTACAAATGCATCTAACTACGTTTTTTTTTGTCTGAACTCTGATTGGCTTTGCCTTTCTCCTTCTTGCTCGGCATAGTCAAACAAGTTTGCCTCTGCTCTCGCTTCGTGCGTCGATTCAACTAATTAACTGATTGACATGATTATTTTTCCTCACCCCCTGCCCCTCTCCAAAGTTGGAGAGGGGAGATAAAAAATCTACGTTAATCTGTCTCATCTGTGTGCTAAAAATAATCACCCGAAGGCGATCATGTCAATCATTTAATCAGATAAATCACAGTTCAGACAAAAAGGTTTTTCTTTTCAGCGAACCAGTGTTATACTGCTTTGGACAGTCTGCATTACAGAAGGATTATCCTTGCAGGAATAAAAAACAACACCATAATAAACGCCTGTGGTTGCTACTTCTCCATTTACAGTGCCGTCCCATGACGTGAGCATATCTGTCTTGAAAATCAGATTTCCCCAGCGATCGTAAATATACATGTGAAAAGTATGTACCTCCGAAGACAAAACAGGCAAGAAAACATCGTTGATATTGTCACCATTAGGAGTGAAGATATTGGGCAACCACAAATAACACGGACAGACTATCTCAATAGAACGACTTGCCTCGCATCCGTTTTCAAACAAGACAGATACACTGTATGTCCCTTCCGAAGAAATACTTATCCTGACACTCGTGTCTTCTGTACTCCAGCGATAACGGACATTTTCGACGGCGACTGATACGGATAACTCCATTGGTTCATCTATACAGAGGTCGCCTTTGGACCTAATCTGAAATTCGGGAACTTTCTCCTGTATGACAACAGTCGTATCTCTTGCATTACATACCGCATTGCTGACTTTTACCCAATATATCCCTGGAGTTGAAACAAGAATTGTTTCGGTGGTTTCTCCCGTATTCCAAAGAAAATAATCCCCATTTGGACTGTAAACGGTCAACGTTATGGGTGAATTACATAAAATCATACTGTCTGCCATTGTAACATTGATAATGGAAAGCGTATCCACCTCTACATACACCGTCCGAGACATCGCGCGACAATAATAACTGTTTATATTGGCGGAATTTCCTGCTATCATACGATAATATCCTGTCTGCAAACGACTAATATTGAAAAGCGTGTAATCATTGACGACAGTCCCGTTAGCAGAACTGTTTGACGACCCCTGCACTATCGACCATGCAGTCGGATCATTCATATCTCCCGACGAACTATACTCCCAATGCGAAACTAAGTTGTTTCCAAAGGTATTTTCATCAGTAAAAGAGCCGCTTAACGTTACTTCAGAATATTCGCACGTCAGTATCGAATCGATCGCAATGTTTACTTCCGGTACACAAAAACGTATTTCGATATCGTCCAGGACCAGATCATTACCTGTTACTCCCTGAGCATCATTGTATATCGATAACTTGACGGAATAGCTACCGATAACCGTAAATTCAAATCCGTATTGCTTCCACATTGCCTGAGATTCAACCGCTATATCACTCGTACTGTATTCCGCCAATGTTACGAGCGTAACGGCATCCTGCAATACAAAACGCAATTTGGGTTTTATGTAGACGGAAGAAGGATCGTTTATTAAATTACCTACCCAAACGGAGAAATACAGTTTTAAATTTTCACATAATCCATTAAAGGTTGTCGTATAAAACATATCAGGATTTTCATTGGCTCCGACAACCATAAAATAACCTCTGTCGCTTCCTGCAATAGTATGGTCTTCGTAGAGATACCAAGGATGTATGGACGCCTCGGATACTTTCGATAACGAATAATATCCGTCATAGATATTGTAGCTCGAAGGTAGAAATGTATAAGTAGTACTTCCCTGAGGCAATGGCGTTGCCGAATGTGTCGGGTCGTTCGGATCATTTCCTCCGAAATCTTCTTTAAACAGAAGTGTTCCTGTGGCTGCACAACCCGTCGGATTGGTATCTCCGCAAATGCCTAATGTCAGACTCACCCGATAGCGATCAAATACTTTTCCACCATATACCGGTTCTACCCACCACGTTTGTTCCGACGAAGCGTCTTTGGTTACGGTCAACGTATCGGTATTTGTTCCGCTGTTAACGATGTTTCCGCCGATTTGCGCATTGTACCAATTGTAACTCAGTCCCGATATGGGAGTAAAACCCATCGTTACCACCGCATTCGGACACGCCGCATATTGCAGCGACAAAGGCTGATGCACCAAAATATACACCACCGCCGTATCTGCATCGGAAGAATCACTGCAATAAATAAAATAGGTGATGGTATCGCAACCGACATAATTGGTCTGAGGAGTATAAATAAACAAGGCGTCGTTTGTGATGAGTAAGGCGCCATGTTTAGGTCCTCCGCCTGTAATGGTATCTGTCAGGGGATTTACGCATGGAATTGTGTCGTTTATCGCAACGGCTATTGGTGTTCCGCTACTGTTTTTGAGTACCGTAATATAATCGTCGACAGCAGTGATCTTCGGCTGTTTATGGGAGAAAATAATTATTTTGGTACAGTTTAATATCGTGTCGGTTAATGTAAGCGTGATAATTCTTTCCCCTGCAGAGCTCCATAGCAACTTCAATGTATCTGCGGTCGAAAGAATGACGTTTCCTTCTTTCCATTCGTAAGTAACATTAACGCCCGATTGACCCGCCAAATTTACCGAATAAGTCAAATCACCGCCGTTTACATCCGAAACAAATACCGACGCTCCTTCAAATCTGTTCAGCACCAACGTGGACGCCGTGATTGTGTCGGGAAACTGAAACACCGTTACCGTATACAGTCCCGTGTCGAATGCGCTTACGGTTGGAGTAACAGGATGCGAACCGTCGGGCAATGTCCAGTAATACGACTGAGCATATCCGCCGTCTAAAGTAATGGTATCGTTGGCGCATTTGTAGGTGGTGTCGGGAAAAGAAAGATTGCCGTATTCCGA
>JAISRU010000091.1 GCA_031273515.1 Bacteroidales bacterium
GAAATGTTGTGATGTTTTCTACCAATATTTTGTCCCTAACGGGACAGAATTGTGGCTACGGTTAATAAAATGCCATCCCTGCTGGATTTTTTACGCTTGCGACAATTTGAAATGCACCCCCCGCCTTCCGCTTTTGTTTTGAACTCTGATTTATCTGTGGAACTCTGTGTCTTCTCTGTGTTCTCTGTGTAACTTCTGCGGTTATTCTGCGGAAATTCTACAGTATTCTGCGGGAAACAATTTCCTCGTCGCTTTGCTCAATTCTCAATTTTCAATTTTCAATTTTCAATTTATTTTACTACCTTTGCAAAATGAATTTTAATCAAAGTATAAGTAATTCGGAAAGAGAAATGAATCGAAAAGAAAAAGTGAATGTTCTGACAATAAACCCAGGTTCGACTTCAACCAAAGTCGCTGTTTTGAAACTTGATCTGGCAACCTCTAATGAAAAAGATACGATTACCTCTGTCTTTTCTGCCAATATCAAACACCCTATGGAAGAAATAAATACCTTCCCTCGTGTGGCAGACCAATATCAGTGGAGAAAAAACAGCGTACTCGAAAATCTGAAAACCAATCATATCGACAGCGCCGGTATAAACTGCGTTATCGGTAGAGGCGGTCTGATAAAAAATATTTCGTCGGGTATCTACAAGATAAATCAGACTATGCTCGACGATCTGAAAACCGGCGTCAACGGTGAACATGCCTCTAACCTCGGCGGACTCATTGCCGACCATATCGCCCGCGAATGGGGCGTGGACGCCTTTATTGCAGACCCTGTCGTGGTAGATGAAATGGCTCCCGTTGCCAAAGTTTCAGGACATCCACTCTTTGAACGCAAATCAATATTTCATGCGCTCAACCAAAAAGCCATAGCCCGTACATACGCCAGAGAAATCGGTGAAGATTACGAAAATCTAAACCTGATTGTCGTACACATGGGCGGCGGAATCAGCGTGGGAGTTCACGCGAAAGGTTTAGTTATCGATGTAAATCAGGCATTGGACGGAGAAGGTCCTTTTTCGCCCGAACGCTCCGGTACATTGCCTGTGTCCGACGTGATAAAAATGTGCTTCAGCGGAAGATATTCCCAACAGGAATTACATAAAATGGTTGTCGGTAAAGGAGGATACGTCGCCTATCTGGGGACTAACAACGCACTCGAAGTTGAAGAAAGAATATCCGCAGGAGATCAGGAAGCTGAATTTTATTCCATGGCAATGGCTTATCAGATAGCCAAAGAAATAGGCGCCGCCGCTACCGTAACCTCAGGAAAAATACACGCAATCCTGCTCACAGGAGGAATGGCTTACGACCAAAAATTCACGGAAAAAATCATCAACAGAGTGAAATTCATCGCTCCTGTCGTACTGTTTCCCGGTGAAGACGAAATGAGAGCCCTTGCTCTCAATGTTTATCTGATGCTCAAAGGGAATATCCCCTGCAAAGAATACAAATAGACGCGTCGGGCATCCGAAATTGACGACGCCTTAACAGCAATATCTTCCTATGAGAATAATCTTAGCATTGGTCAAGAAAGAATTTTTACAGATTTTCCGCAATCCCGTATTGTGGAAACTCGTTACTTTCTTGCCCATTGCTCAGTTGCTGATATTCCCCTTTGCCGCCGATTTGGAAATTAAAGAACTGAAAACAGTCTTTATCGATCACGATAATTCGTCCTTTTCCCGTTCTATTCGGAGATCGCTCGAAGAAACAGGCTATTTCAAAATAGTCAACGATATCAAAACCTGTTCCGAAGCAGAATATGCAATGGAAAAAAATAAAGCAGACATTATTATCGAAATACCTGTCCATTGTCAAAAGAAAATCTATCGCAAAGAAAAACCTGCAATCGCTGTTACCGCCAACGGCATCAACAGCATGAAAGCATCGGTCGGCGTGGCTTATCTCCAACAATTCTTTATGGATTTTCTGCAAATAAACCTCCAAAATCCGACAAAAAACATCCAACCGACGTCAGCGCAATCAGCGCAAATAGACGTATTCATCTCACGATGGTTCAATCGAAAAATGGATTATAAAAATATTTTTGTTCCGGGTATTCTGGCAGTTTTAGTCAGCATGATAGGCGCTATGCTCTCCACACTGAATATCGTAAGAGAAAAAGAACTCGGAACTATCGAACAAATCAATATTTCTCCCATTTCCAAAGGACATTTCTTTGCAGGTAAAATGATCCCCTTCTTTATTATCGGTATGGCGGAATTTGGGATCGGATTGCTGATTATGATATTCCTCTTCGGAATAAGCATACAGGGTTCTCCGATAACTTTGCTGCTCTTTACTGCGGTCTTTTTACTCGCCATGCTCGGATTGGGATTTATGGTTTCTATCTTTGCAAAGAATCAGGTACAGTCGATGTTCGTGATTATCTTCCTTTTTGTCGTCTTTATTTTGCTCAGCGGACTCTTTACTCCCCTCGACAGTATGCCTCACTGGGCGAGAACACTGAATTTGGTTAATCCGATCGCGCATTTTATTGTCATCCTGAAATCAATTATCCTTAAAGGAAGTACCCTGTTCGATTTACGCTATTATCTGACGGGGATTTCGCTTTTTGCCCTTATCGTCAACAGTATTATGATCGTATTTTATAAAAACAGAATATCTTGAAAACATCAAACGAAATGAACAACAAACTTGCTTATATTACGGGAGCAACCTCCGGTATCGGAAGAGCAATCGCATTACGACTTGCCAAAAACGGATACAACACAGTGATTACAGGAAGACGAAAACAGCTCTTGGACAGTCTTTGTGAGGAAATAAAAGACAAATATCAAACAGATGTTCTGGTATCGAATTACGACGTCAGGGATAGAAAGTCGGTCGAACATGCCATAGAAAATCTTCCTCCGACATGGAAAAATCCGGACGTGCTGGTTAATAATGCAGGTCTGGCAGCAGGTCTGAACAGTATTCAGGAAGGCAATCCTGACGACTGGGAACAAATGATCGATACCAACATCAAAGGATTACTGTATGTTTCGCGTATGATCGCTCCGAGGATGATTCAGCAGGGATACGGACATATTATCAATATCGGATCAATCGCAGGAAAAGAGGTTTATCCCAACGGAAATGTGTATTGCGCAACCAAACATGCTGTGGACGCACTTACCAAAGCTATGCGGATCGATATGCTTCCTTATGGCATCAAGGTAACTCAGATAGCGCCGGGAGCCGCCGAAACCGAATTTTCCCTTGTACGATTTAAAGGAGACAAACAAACTGCCGACAACGTCTACAAAGGATTTACGCCTCTGTCGGGCGAAGATGTTGCCGATGTGGTGGAATATCTGCTCAAACTGCCTGAACATGTCTGTCTGAACGATATCGTTATGACTTGTCTTGCTCAGGCAAATACAACCATGACACATAAAAAACTCAATTGACAACGTGCTATGAATGAAGAATTGCTGCAATATATCTGGAAATATAAACTCTGTACCATCCGCCATGCGAATCTCAAAACTGTTTCGGGAGAACCTGTTTCTCTTGTTTCGACAGGCATTCACAATACAGAAAGCGGTCCCGATTTTGAGAATGCAAAAATTAAAATCAATAATATCTTATGGGCAGGATGCGTGGAATTGCATGTAAAGTCGTCCGACTGGGAAAAACATAATCATCATCAGGATAATGCTTATTCCAATGTGATTTTGCATGTTGTGTACGAACATGATAAAGTTGTTTATACTAACAAAGGTTATGCCGTTCCCACGCTGGAACTCAAACCCCTAATCCGTCCGCAACTGATCACAGACTATAAAATGTATATGGAATCGACACAGGATATTGTCTGCCGAAATCAGTTTGGGTCGATGGATGCTTTCCGTTTGTTCTCGTGGTTAGACCGTTTATTGGTGGAACGATTAGAACGAAAAGTCGCTCAGACAGAACAAATGCTGAAACGTAAAGTCCAGCATAAAGAAGAGGTTTTTTATCATTGTCTGGCTACGGCTTTTGGGTTCAAGACAAATGCATTACCGTTTTCTCTATTGGCAGAAAGTTTGCCTTTATCCTGCCTTGCAAAACAAAAAGATAATTTAATGCAGGCAGAAGCCATGTTCTTTGGTCAGGCAGACCTGCTTCCCTCCGACGAGGAAGAGGCGGACGACTATGCTCTCATGCTGAAAGAAGAATATCATTTTCTGCAACACAAGTTTTCTTTGCAAGCATTGTGCAGCTCATCCATGTGGAAATTTGCCGGCATGTATCCTTCGGGATTTCCTACTATTCGGATAGCACAGTTTGCGGCATTGCTGCATCGGTCAACTTCTTTATTGTCCGAAGTAATGGAATCGGAACAAACAACAAACCTTAGCGCTTTATTTTCGGTTACGGCGTCGGAATATTGGGATTCCCACTACCGATTTGGCGTTCCTTCTTCGCGACCGATTCGTAAAACATTGGGGAAATCTGCCGTTGATTCGTTGATCATCAATACGGTTCTTCCTTTTTTGTATGCGTATGCTCAATGGAA
>JAISRU010000099.1 GCA_031273515.1 Bacteroidales bacterium
GTGGGAATCTGCAGGAAACTTTTCTCTTCCGCATGGTGGTCGTTGAGCTTGTCGAAACGCAATTCTCAATTAAAAATATGCTTTCTCAATAATTGTTAGTGTTGGCTGTCCTTTGTTTCTACGGGGGCAGCCTTTTTTTGATTGTCTGAACAGGATTGGCAGGATTCAGTAGACAAGAGAACAATTCTGCGGAAATCCGCGTAAATCTGTGGGAATCTGCGGGAAACTTTTCTCTTCCGCATGGTGGTCGTTGAGCTTGTCGAAACGCAATTTTCAATTTTCAATTAGATTGCGTCCGAATGGCATGACTGAAAATTCTTATTCAGACAATAATCGTTGCTCTTGTCGATTAATTCAAATTTTTAGTGTACCTTTGCCAATAGAAAAAAATAAAGGTCAATGAATAGATATCGGTTTTTATATCAGTGTATTGTCATTTTGTTTGTGGGAGGAATGTACGGATGTTCCGACCAGAATAAAACAGAATTTGACAGTACCATTGTAAATATTCCCGTTTCGGCAGATGGAAAAAACGAAAAAAATAGAATGCCGAAATTTGAATTTGAACAGACACATCACGATTTCGGAAAACTTATACAGGGAGAAAAAGTGAGTTATACCTATAAATTTAAAAATGTCGGAGATGCGACACTTGTTGTTTCTGCGGTTTTGCCCGGATGTAACTGTACGGTGGCTCAGTTTACCAAAACGCCGGTTGCCCCCGGTGAAAACGGAAGCATCACCATCAACTTTAATACGGAAACCAAAAAAGGTATGGTGAACAGTTCGGTTACAATACAAGCCAATACCTATCCGACAGAGACTAAATTAAGTTTTTCAGCAAACGTGAATTTACCATAATTGTTTAACTTTTAAAATTATTTTTATATATGGATTTATTACAAGTATTTTTATTTGCAGCCCAGAGCGGCAGCAGCGAGAGCGGGAAAAGTAGCGGAATCCCGATGATAATCTTTTTTGTATTGCTAATCTTTATCTTCTATTTCTTTATGATTCGTCCGCAAAAGAAAAGAGAAAAAGAAGCGCAGGTTTTTCGTAACACGCTACAAAAAGGCGACAGGATAGTAACCCACAGCGGTATGCATGGCAAAATATCAGACATACAGGACTCTACCATTATTATAGAAACAGAAGGAGGTTCTAAAATAAAAATAGAAAAAGCCGCTGTTGCTCATCGTGAGAAAGAAACGGGAAACTAAACACAGAAGTGATCCTGCAAATGGATTGTATATTTGAAAATACTGTTTTCGATGACAAAAAAACAAAGAAATAAACAGTACAGATTGCTATTTATTTGTTTGATGTTGTCTGTTGTGTCGTGGTTTGCGGTTAAGATGTCAAAGAATTATCAACAAACATACGTGTTTGCTGTCGATTTTGTTAATCTTCCGGTGCATAAACGATTAGTATACCAGTCGGACAGTGTCATGAGTATTACGATTGACGCCAAAGGTTTGTCTTTGCTGAAATATGAACTGCCAAAAAAGCAGATTTCCATAGACTATGCTGCCGTTACCACAACAGAACAACAACGTCGCAATTACATTACACTGCAGAAAAATCAGCTTAATACATATCTTATTAAACAGATGGATTTTCCTGAAACAGCTGTCATCAATACTCCTTCGTCCGTTACGCTGGAATTTGAGACGTTTTCAGACAAATAAAGAACCGCATTTATTCATAGTATAAAAGAAAATATGGATTGTACATTAAATAAAATAGAAGACGCCATTAAAGATTTCAGGGAAGGTAAATTTTTAATCGTAATTGATGATGAAGACAGAGAAAATGAAGGCGACTTTATCATTGCGGCAGAAAAGGTAACGCCCGAAAAAGTCAATTTCATGATGAGTTACGGAAGAGGCGTTTTATGCGCTCCGCTTACGGAAGAGCGTTGCAGGGAACTGAATCTGGATATGCAGGTGGAAAACAATACGTCGTTGTTGGGGACGCCTTTTACCGTTACGGTCGATTTGCTTGGACATGGCTGTTCAACAGGAGTTTCGATGTATGACAGAGCATCTACTATCAATGCTTTAGCCAGACAGGAAATCAAGTCTTCCGATTTGGGACGTCCCGGACATGTCAATCCATTGAGAGCAAGAGACGGCGGCGTATTAGTGAGGGCAGGACATACGGAAGCTACTGTGGATCTGGCACGTATGGCAGGACTTTATCCCGCAGGCGCATTGATCGAAATTATCAACGAAGACGGAACAATGGCGCGTCTGCCGCAACTCATTGAGGTTGCCCGAAAACATAATATCAAAATCATTTCAATTCAAGACCTGATTGCATACCGCATAAAAACAGAAACATTAATCCGACGGGAAGAAGAAGTTTCATTGCCGACACAATGGGGAACGTTTAAATTAATTGCTTATACTCAGTTGAATAATAACAATACCCATCTTGCTTTGCAAAAAGGAACATGGGAAAAGGGGGAGGAAATTCTGGTTCGTGTACATTCTTCCTGTGCTACGGGAGATATTTTTGGTTCGTGTCGTTGCGACTGCGGAGAACAACTCCATAAATCGATGCAAATGGTGGAAGAAGCAGGAAAAGGTTTAGTGGTGTATATGAGTCAGGAAGGACGAGGCATCGGATTGATAAACAAACTGAAAGCCTATCATCTACAGGATATGGGAAGAGATACGGTAGAAGCAAACATCGAATTGGGGTTCAGAGCCGATGAGCGGGATTACGGGATTGGCGCTCAGATTTTGTGTGATCTGAATGCTACCCGCGTTCGACTGATAACCAACAATCCAACCAAACGGGCAGGTCTATTGGGACATGGAATTGAAATTGTCGAAACAGTACCTTTGATTATCGAACCGAATAAGGATAATTTACGGTATTTAAAAACGAAACAGTCTAAAATGGGACATGATCTGCATATCAATTAACCGTCCCCAAATACATTGTCTTCGATATGTTTGACCTGATTGACAAAAATATTCAATCCTATTGCGATGAACATACTTCCGAAGAAAATCCGATATTATATGCATTGTATCGTGAAACGAATTTGAAGGTGTTGCGTCCCCGCATGCTTTCCTGTAAAAGTCAGGGAACTTTTTTGCAGATGCTCAGCCGGTTAATTCAGCCCAAACGTATTCTGGAATTAGGTACTTATACGGGATATGCAACGATATCTCTGGCAGAAGGTTTACCTGACGACGGCATTATCTATACAATAGAAAAAAATGTTGAACTGGAACATATTATACATAAATATATCCAAAAAGCAGGCATCGAACATAAAGTAAAACTGTTGCTTGGCAATGCGCTTGATTTGCTTCCCACTTTGCATGAAACATGGGATATGGTGTTTATCGACGCCGATAAAATCAATTATATCAATTACTACAATTTGTTGCTTCCCTCTCTGTCAGACAATGGAATAATATTGGCAGACAATGTACTGTGGAGCGGAAAAGTGATTGGCGAAATAAAAGATAAGGACAAAGATACCAAAGCAATTCTTGATTTCAATACGTTTGTCCAAAACGACAGTCGGGTCAAAAACATGATGCTTCCCTTTCGCGACGGTATTATGATGATCCAAAAAATGAAAGTCTGTGAAGTTATAGAAACAGCTACTACCTGAAATAAATATCAATCATGCTTTGAATTATCAAATGCCAACAGATAAACTCAATTATAAGATGTACTTGTCAACTATCAGCGAAGTTGCCCGAAAGTCGCTCAACGGAGAACCCTTATCACACGAAGAAGCCATGCGGATTTTGTCCCTTCCCGATGAACTTTTGCCCGAACTGCTTCATGAGGTATACGTTATCCGAAAGAAATACAAGGGTAATCGTGTCGGAATACAACTGCTGACCAACGCACGAAGCGGAAACTGTTCTCAAAACTGCGCTTA
>JAISRU010000119.1 GCA_031273515.1 Bacteroidales bacterium
AATCCGAAATCATTGCGAAAATAAGCGGCAGGCATATTAGTGGCTAACATAGCTGCTTCGATGGGCAATGTTGCCGATCCGCACATAAAATCAATAAAATCACAATCGGCTTTCCATCCGCTAAGCGCAATTAATCCTGCCGCCAAAACTTCATTGAGCGCTGAAAAATGCCGCGTGGTTTTGTATCCTCTCATATACAAAGCCGAACCGGAAGTGTCTAACGACACACTGCATTGAGAACCTGAAATATAAATATCCACAATCAGTTGAGGATATTGTTTGTCTACGTTTGGACGACAATTATATTTGTCCCTGAATCGATCGCATAAAGCGTCTTTAGCCAACAGACTCGCATATTGCGCATTAGAAAAAATCGATTGATTGGTAAGGGCATGCATGCAAAAAGAACCTTTTCCCGAAATATATTTTTCAAAAGGAATATTGAATATACGTCTGTAATATTGCTCATTGGTATGAAATTCAAACACTGCAACCGGCTGTAACACTCTTAGTATTGTTCTGCAGCAATAATTTACTTTATACATCAAGGCTTTATCGCCCCAAAATTCCACTGCCCGATGCAGCAAAGAAACATCTTTTGCCCCAAGTTTGCGTAATTCGTCTGCAGCAACAGATTCCAGACCCATAAATGTTTTGGCGATATATCTTGTTAATCTGTTTTCCATTTTTTTACAAAATCAATTTGCAAGTGTTTTTATTTATCTTCAAAATGCTGCTTATGTCCATGAATTCGCAACTGTTTTTGAGCCTCTCATGGGATTCGAACCCACGACCTACGCATTACGAATGCGTTGCTCTACCAGCTGAGCTAAAGAGGCATTTCCGTTCTGCAAAAGTACTAAATTTTTGCTTTACTTTTGCATATTGAATACTTTTTTATCAAAATACAAATTTATTCCTGTCGAAACAATCCTGTTCTTCTTGTGAGAAGGCAAAATTATCATAAGGTAAAGTTCTGTTTTACAATTCCTTTACGGAAAAAGACAATGCCGACAGCATATAAATCGATGCTTATACTGACATTGGGATCGGCTTGTATTTTTTTCCACACGTTTCTCATTTCTTTCGAGCAATAGATGTCAGAGAGAATGAATATGGTATTGTTTTTCGCATGATTTTTTACAAAAGAAAAATAACGACTAATGGAATCGCAACTATGAGCGCTGTTGATAAAAAAAAGATCAATGTCTTTGGATTTGTCTGCAAAAAGGGCAATCGCTGCATCGGAATCCGTATTGATTAATTCAATATTGGTTAAATGCAGTTGTTCAAAGACTTTGGAAGCAATTTCTGCCATTTCGGGATTGAGTTCCACCGTAAAAACAGTTGCATTTGGAGTGGCTTTTGCCAGACAAACTGTGTCAATTCCCAGAGACGTCCCTAACTCGACAATGGAACAAAGATGATAATGCCGTACTAAATTATGCAAAATACATCCGACTTTGACAGAATTACACAAACGTTTCCTCGACCGATTTCGTTGAGAAGCAACAAGACCGTATTTTCGATTCACCTGCGAATCCCTTACTTCTGATTTCTGTTGGATTTTCAGTAATTGTTTACCGATTTTTTCAATATGTATCCGGTTATTGGTAAATTTCTTTTGTTTTAATACGGAAATAATAAAATCATAAACAAAAGCGGAATGAACCCAGCGTTTTCTTTTACATTGATAGTGGATATATGCAAAAATTTTAAAAAACATCATTATGAACACATAAAATAAAAGTCTCACAATCGGATTGCAAGACTTTTATTGTTGCGGAGACAGGACTCGAACCTGCGGCCTCCGGGTTATGAGCCCGACGAGCTACCACTGCTCTACTCCGCGGTCAACTCCGTTTTCTTTCCAGAAAATCAGATTTGCAAAGATACAAAAAAATATAATACCAATTGAATATTATTGCGTTTTTTTTACAAGAGAGCGCTTATGATCAATCTAAATACATGGTAGAATGTCATTTATCTTTTGTCTGAACTGCTGATTTATGTGATTTAATTGATGGACTATGATTATTAGTGAACGAGTGGACAAGTGAACGAGTGGACAAGAGTGCAAAGCGACGAAGAAATTTGCACACAGATGACACAGATTATACAGAAGCACACAGATTTTTTTATTGCACAGAGTTCCATAGAGAAGATGCAGAGTTACACAGAGGTAAAATCCTGTAAATCCTGATTCAGACAATAAACAGTGGACGAGTAGACGATAGAACAAGTGGACGAGAAAGATTACGAACAAATATTCTGCGGGAAACATTTCTTTGTCGCTTTGCACAATTTTCAATTCTCAATTCTCAATTCTCAATTAATTTACGTATTATCATGGAAGGATATCCGTAGAGAATGGCTAAAAGACACAAGACCGTATTCAGGATGCTGATGCGTAAAAAATCTTCCTTAGGACGAAAATGCGAAATCCTGTTCTCCCGCGTCGGATAGTGAACCTGTATCGGGACAGTAAGAATCGGTATTCCTCTCCATGCACATCGGACTAACAATTCCAGTTCGGCTTCGTAACGACAGGTGATTGGCAACATCCTTTTCATGCTGTCTAAAGGATAAAGCCGATAGCCAGACTGTGTATCTGGAAGTCTGCGCGCCGTCTGCAACGTGAACCAGAAATTGGAAAACTTGTTGGCAAACACACTCCCCTTCGACATATTGGGATGATCGAAAGAACGAACTCCCGTTATAAACGTATGAGGATGCTCCATCAAAACTTCCATGAAAGCCGCAATATCTTCTGCCGAATGTTGTCCGTCGGCATCGAGGGTCAGCGCATAGGAAAAACCCCTTTGACGCGCCTGACGAAATCCCTGCTTCAGAGCGTAGCCCTTGCCTTTGTTGGTCGGATACGATACAGGCAAAATCGTATCGCCATAAGATAACAATATATCGGTCGTGCCGTCGGTCGAACCATCATTGACAACAATAACATCATCCGTATAGTCCAAAACCGAATTAATGACGGCGGCAATTGTTTTTTCAGAATTATAGACAGGAATCACGACACACACTCCCTGTTTTGTCATTGTTGCGTTCAGACTGACGTAATCCGTTGTTTTCAATTGCGTTTAGATTAATTCCATGTTTATTCTTGCAAAGACAATGTCTTCCGCATAAATCTTCACCTGAACCTGATACGACTTTCGATCGACTGTTTCCTCCCACGTCAGACTGTATTTTACTGCCGCATGGACAGTCGGGATCAGCGGATGCGAAAACTTGGCGGTCTTCACTTTTCTTATCTGACAATCGGTCTGTCTTAGAAAAGAAAACAATTCTTTCGCTATTTGGATCAGACACACTCCGGGCGTGATGGGATTGTTGGGAAAATGAGCAGCATAAATAGCATGTTCCCCATTGAGACGCAAGGTGAAATCCGTTTGATTGTCCGAAACATTCGTCTGATTTGTGATTGAAAAAAAAATGTCTTTCAGCATACGAACCTGTTTGTTTTAATCTGTGGAGAATTGACTTGACGCAATCGCGCCGTTTAGCGTTTTATCCGATAAAAGGATGTCGGTTTTATCTCCCGACAGTTCATTGAGGATGATTTCCGTCGCCAGATAATCTTTTGTCGAAATCTTTATTTCTATCGATGCATAAACTGCTTTCAACTGTTTGGACACAGGCGTTAACTTCACCCATAAGACGCTCTTATCCTGTTGAATCCGGTAATAATCGACGGTGAAATCTTTGTTGTCCCGCAATCCGTTGCCGTTGACAGTCGAGATAATAAAGTATGCCAATTGTTTAAACATCTTGCCCGAACCAAGACTTTCGCCTTTGCCATTCCTGATGCTTACCTTGTCTTGATGCAAAATCAATGTCAATACGGCAGGATGCGTATATTCCCATCGCAAAGAAGAAGGCGTTTTGTAGAGCAATATCCCCTTGGAAACCGATTTATGGGTCAGCAATACGGATGATTTTTCTTCCGTAAACTTACATTGTAAGGACGTTATGTTTCGGGAGGCTTCCATGATTTTCTTTTCCACCTCTGTTTTGGCGGCGTTGGTCAGCAATATGGCATCCCGAGGCTGAGCAATCGCCTTGCCCGTGTAGAAAAACGAAATCAGAACAAGTAATCTAACAAAAACATTCATGTGCAATTGTTTTATGTACCTTCATACAATCGATTGTCGTTGGATCAGGAATGATTTTCATGGAACTTTTTCAATCTGTACTCCAGATCGGGAAACTGACTGCGATTGACCAACGACACACAGGCGCGTAAACCCTCTAAACGTTCGCTGCCCGTTATCGCCAATGAGATAGCGCTGATGCCGTAATATAAAAATTCTCTCAGCAGTTCTTCTCCCGTTAATCCGGGATAGGAAATGGTGAAATAAAATCCGTCGGAAAGAATTTTATCTTCGTCCCTGTCGTAGACAATCCGAAAACCGTTGTCGGTAAAAATCTTTTTCATGATATGGGCTTTTTCGCCATAATCTTTTAGCGCCTCGACAAAGTTATAACTGCCATCGTTACAGGCTTTCAGGATAGCAGCCATCGCATATTGCACAGAATGAGAAGTTCCCGAACTAAGCGAATATACCGTTCCGTACACCATGGCGCGACCCAAACTGTCCGTACCGAAATAAGGCAGCAAATCGGGATAGCGTCCTTTGTACAGACTTTCGGAAATGACCATCACACCCAGACGTTCTCCCGCATAACTGAAGGCTTTCGACGCCGAAATAAGCAAAACATATTTGTCTGTATATCGAGCAATCGTCGCCTGATAGGGAGGAAGTCCGGGAACAGCTATATCCTGACGAAAATCCATCCCGAAATAAGCAAGGTCTTCCACGACGATTGTATCATATTTTTGGGCAAGATTGGCGATAATTTGCAGCTCCTTATCGGTGAAACATATCCATGACGGATTGTTGGGATTGGAATAAATAATGGAATGAATATTTCCTTTGGACAGATAACTTTCTAATTTATCGTACAGTTTTTCACCTCGATAGTTGTAGACGTCGAAGGTTTCGTATTTAGCTCCCAGAATACGGTGCTGTTGTTTTTGGACAGGGAATCCGGGGTCGATAAAGAGGGTGGTATCCTTGTCTTTTTGCAGACGCTGGAAAGTCAGGAAGACCGAAAATCCGCCCTGCATCGACCCTACTGTTGGAATGCAACTGTCGGGAGAAACGTCGATGTTCATAAAGTTTTTGCAGAAGCGGGACATCTCTGTTTTCAGTTCGGGTATTCCTTCGATGTCGGGATAGATAGCAGCGACTCCCTGCTGTAATGCCGCAATCTGCGCTTCGACGCCAATTTGGACGGGAGGTAATCCCGGAATGCCCATTTCCATGCGGATAAATTGTTCTCCGCTTGCTTTTTCTATTTCATTGATCAGCTTTTTTATCTCGCGAATCGACGCTGTTCCTATATTGCTGATCCCACTTTCTTCTATTTTCTGCTTTACGATCTCGTATTTAATAGGTGTATCTTGCATGATTTATCCCTTTTGATTATTCCTGAAATTTTAGATTACAAAAGTACACAAAAGAATTGAAAATTTTCAGTCATGCCATTCGGACGCTAATAATCCACGTCGCCGTACCCGTAGAGACGTAGCAGGCTACGTCTCTACATTGTGCACATTTACTTCAACACACACTACTTTCAACGAACGATTTTGCGTCGTCGGTCGACGCCTCTAAGCGAAGGCCGTCGACGCCTCTAAGCGAAGGCCGTCGACTCCTCTAAGCGAAGGCCGTCGACACCTCTAAGCGAAGGCCGTCGACAC
>JAISRU010000082.1 GCA_031273515.1 Bacteroidales bacterium
ACAATGGGGCAAATAAAGAAACTTGCCGGACAAACCGCTGTTTACGGGACGACAACCATTTTAAGTCGTTTGCTTAATTATTTGTTGGTTCCGCTTCACACCTATATTTTCACCAATCCGGGCGACTATGGCGTTGTAGGAGAAATGTATGCATGGGTGGCATTGCTTTTGGTTTTGCTCACTTATGGTATGGAGACTGCTTTTTTTCGTTTTTCCGAAATGGAAGCCGACAAAAACCGTGTGTTTGGAACGACGCTGACTTCTTTATTCATCACCTCTTTTGTCTTTATTGCGGTAGGACTTGTCTTTTCAGGAAATCTCGCCGATTTGTTGCATTATCCCAATCATCCCGAATATATTGCATGGTTTGTTGTCATTGTCGGATTAGACGCTGTCGGGACAATTCCTTTTGCACGCTTACGGGCAAGAAACAAACCGTATTTATTTGCAGGGATCAAAATAACAAATATTCTGATAACCGTATTTTTCAATGTTTTCTTTCTTTGGTTTTGTCCGAAGATGATCGCCATGTATCCCGATTCGTCTTTTTTCCATGCGATATACAATCCTGAGATCGGCATTGGTTATATTTTTATTGCCAACCTGATTGCTTCGGTCGTACAGCTGATTTTACTTTTGTTTACATGCAGAAGTTTAAAGCCTGTTTTTGATGTTCCATTGCTGAAAAGGATGCTTAAATATGCGTTTCCTCTGCTGATTTTAGGACTTGCAGGCATTGTCAATGAGACCATTGATCGAATTATGATAAAAGGACTCACCTCTGACAATCCTGATATTGCCATGTATAATCTGGGCGTATATTCGGCATGTTTTAAGATTGCGGTTATCATGAATTTGTTCATTCAGGCATTTCGTTATTCTGCCGAACCGTTTTTCTTTTCTTTGTATAAGCAGAAGGATGCCAAACAGGGATATTCGGTTGTAATGACTTATTTTGTAATTGTCTGTTCGTTTTTGTTTTTGTCCGTGATGATGTATATTGATTTTGTAAAGTATTTTGTCAGCCCAAATTATCATGAAGGCTTGGGGATTGTTCCGATTTTATTGTTGGCATATATGTTGTTGGGAATTTGTTTTAATTTATCGATATGGTATAAATTGACGGGGAAAACTCAGTACGGAGCTTATATTACGGTTGGGGGTTCGATACTGACATTGACTGTCAATTGGCTATTGCTTCCTGTTGTGGGCTATGCCGGCGCTGCGTGGGGACACCTGATTACTTACAGCGCTATGGTAGCGGCTTCGTTTTTTATCGGACAAAAATTCTATCCGGTAGACTATGATTTGAAGAAAGTCGGATTTTACATCGGCATTGCCTTATTGCTGTTTGGATTGAGTTATTTTGTGATCCCGTTTGATAAACTTGGCGAACATCATTTTATCCTGAAGATAATAATCAATACGGTGATACTGCTTTCTTATGCGGCAATCATTGTGAAAAAAGAATACAAAACAATTAAATCGATTTTATAAATGACGTCAAAAGGGAAAATATTATTTATTGACAATGTATCTCCTTCGATGCAAATTCAATTGGAGGAACTTGGATTTGAATGTGAAAAAGCCGACCTTTCCTATATGGAATTATTAGAGAAAGCGTCCTGTTATTGCGGTTACATTATCCGCAGTAAATTTGCGATAGACCGTATGTTGTTAGACGCTTCCACACAGCTGAAATTCATTGCCCGTATCGGCGCGGGCATGGAAAATATCGATGTAAACTATGCGGAAGAGAAAAACATTGTTTGTCTTAATTCACCCGAAGGCAATGCGGATGCGGTTGCGGAATATGTGATAGGGTCGCTTTTATGTTTATTTCGGAATATAAAGTATGCCGACTACGAAGTGCGAAAAGGAATCTGGCTTAGAAATGAAAACAGAGGACTTGAAATTTCCGGTAAGACTGTCGGTATTGTTGGATACGGACACATGGGAAAAGCCTTAGCTCGAAAACTCAGCAGTTTTGACTGTCAAATTCTGGCTTACGACAAATACAAAACATGTTATGAAGACCAGTATGTCAAGCAAACAGATTTATCTTTCTTGCAGCAACAGGCAGATATTGTCAGCATTCACATCAATTATTTGCCCGATAATTATCATTTTATCAATCGGGACTTTATCAGTGGATTTGCAAAAAACATTTATCTGATTAATACTTCGCGAGGAAAAGTACTTGCTACCGACGATCTGGTATATCATTTATCTAACGGGAAAGTCAAAGGAGCTATTTTGGACGTCTTGGAATATGAAAACATGCATCTTGAAAATAAGCCTCTTGAAGACTGGGACAGAACAATGTATTATCTTGCGGGCTGTGATGATGTAATTCTGACGCCGCACATTGCCGGACAAACGCTGGAATCCTTGTCAAAACATGTTGATGTATTGATTGGAAAAATAAGAAATTTGTCTTTTGTGAAAAATTAAGTCGATGATTATGATGTCGTTAGAAATTATTTGTGTTTTTTTCGCAATAATTTTTCGATGTTTGTTTGTTTTTGTCAAATTAATTAGTAATTTTGCAGTCATATTATTAATCCAAAGTATAAACTAAATTTTAAAGAAAATGAAGAGAGTATTTATTTCACTAATCGTATTAACAGGTGTGTTCATCTTTACCGATTGTAAGAAGCCAGACCCCCCTGAACCGGTAGAACCAATAGTAGTAGATAAAACGTCGCCCAAGATAACGCTTCCGTCAACTATTACACTTACTATAGAATTGGGAGATGAAGCAGAAGCGCTCAAAGGCGTAAAAGCTACTGACGATATTGATGGGGATATTACCAAAAATATCAAAATTCTTACCAACTTAGATGTTGTCGGAGACGTCGAATTGGTTTATGTTGTTTCCGACGCTGCAGGTAACAAAGATACCGCCAGACGAGATGCACGCATAAGTTGCAATGCGCTGTCAGGAGAGTATCGGTTGAAAATCTATGATGTTACTCAAACCCCGGACACAAGTCAGATAGGTTATGGTGTTACAATAGCAAGACATGGATCTGACCCACTGCAATTAAACGTTACAAACTTGCATATGAACTCTTTAGATTTTTATTTTGATCCCGATCCCGATAATGATTATCGCATGACACTTCGTCCGGGGAAAAAAGGACATGATGCATGGGGAACCGGAGATGGAGACTATAAGGGCTACGATTTTACTGGGTATCTTATCTATAAGAAAATTGCGGCAGGAAAATATCAGGTAGTTTCATTTTCGTATGAACTCTCTGCTACGGGTAAACCGACGACCAAGTATGAAACATTCTCCTGCGTTCGAGAGTAGGTTGATATACCTGTCTTGTTTACTATAACGGATATATTTATCGGTTATAATTCAAACTGCTTATTTGTTACGGTTCGATTGTAAATAAATAATTCAATCGACCATGACAGGTAAGCAGTTTTTTTGTTTAATTCTTTTTTTTGAGGCGCTATGAAAATATTTAGTGTCTGTCTGAAAATATGTTTTTGCAGAATTATATGGATTTATTGTTCTGTATG